>NZ_JBFTOJ010000127.1:0-12186 GCF_056397905.1 Stenotrophomonas sp. 05L414_2 | reverse complement strand
CTACCAAGGGCGCCTCAATGCGGTGTGCGCGGTTCCGGTAGACGCCAACCTTGGTTGGCGCCGCCCCTCAACCGCCGGGCATGGCCCGGCGCTACCGTGGGTGTCACCGGCTCATCGAATACGGTACCTGCGCGCCCTGCCCCGGCCAGTCCTTGTTCGGTTCGGCCTGCATGGTGAAGTGCAGCTCGCCACCGGCCAGGATCTCATCGTGGCGCAGGAACGTGCGCTGCAACGGCGTGCCGTTGAGGGTCACGCTGCCGACATAGGTGTGCTTGTCGTCCAGTCCTTCGGCCACGATGGTGAAGGTCTTGCCGTTGGGCAGCCGCATTGCGGTCTTCGGCAGGAACGGGCGGCCGAGGATGTACTCGCCCGAGCCCGGCGCTACCGGGTAGAAACCCAGCGCGGTGAACACGTACCACGCCGACATCTGGCCCACGTCATCGTTGCCGGCCAGGCCATCGGGACGATCGGCATACTGCGTGTCCATGATCTGCTTCAGGCGTGCCTGCGTGCGCCACGGCTGGCCGGCATGCGAGTACAGGTAGGCGACGTGGTGGCTGGGCTCGTTGCCATGCGCATACCAGCCGATCAGGCCGGTGATGTCTTCCATGTGCTCGAAGATGGCCGGATCGACCTTCGCGTTGAACACTTCATCCAGGCGCGCCAGCAGTCTGTCACTGCCACCATGCGCTGCGGCAAGGCCGGCCACATCCTGCGGCACGTACCATGAGTACTGCCAGGCATTGCCTTCGGTGTAGTCGGTGCCGTAGCCACTGGCGCTGGGGTCGAACGGCGTACGGAAGCTGCCATCGCGCTTGCGCGCACGCATGAAGCCGGTGTCCTTGTCGAAGGCGTTGCGCCAGTTGCCCGCGCGCTTGTCGAAGGTTGCGGCGACATCGGCCTTGCCCATCGCCTGCGCCATGCGCGCGATGGTCCAGTCATCGAACGCGTATTCCAGCGTCTTGCTGGCTGCTTCGCCCTCCTCGTCGATCGGCACGTAGCCCAGCTCACGGTACTGGGCGATGCCATCGTAAGGGCCGTAGTTGGCAGTCTGCACCATCGCCTTCAGCGCCTTGTCCGCGTCGAAGCCGCGAATACCCTTCACGTAGGCATCGGCGATCACCGGCACCGCGTGGTAGCCGATCATGCACCAGTCTTCCAGGCCATGGAACGACCACACCGGCAGCATGCCGTAAGGGCTGTGCTCGTGATGGGCCAGCATGGAATTGACGAAATCGCTGTTGCGCTTCTCCGGCTGCACCAGGGTCAGCAGCGGATGCAGCGCCCGGTAGGTATCCCACAGCGAGAACGTCGAATAGTTCGTGTAGCCCTTGGCCTGGTGCACGGCGTTGTCCGCGCCGCGGTACTGGCCGTCGGCATCCATGAACAGCGTCGGCCCCAGCAGCGTGTGGTACAGCGCGGTGTACGCGCTGCGACGCGCGTGTTCCGGTGCTTCGATATCCAGCACCGACAACGCCTGCGTCCACTCCTGCTTCGCCTGCGCGCGCACACGGTCGAAATCGAAGTCGGCCACTTCCGCATCGAGGTTGGCGATGGCGCCCGCCTCGCTGACCGGCGAAATGGCCACCTTCACCACCAGCGGTGCATCCAGCTTGCCGAAGTCGAAGGTGCCCACCAGCTGCCGCCCCTCGATCTGCGCGCGCTGCGCCGGGTCCTTCTCGCCCGGGGGCGCGAAGCCCTTGTAGACGATGTCCTTTTCGGTGTTGTGCAGCGCGTGGCTGGCCAGCGGTCGCGAGAAGCGCATCGCGAAATACAGCTGGCGGCCGGCGGCCCAGCCACGCGTCTCGCGGAAGCCGGTGATGGTGCCATCGCCACGCACGCGTACCCGCGACCACAGGATCTTGCCCGGGTAGTCATACATGCTGGTACGCATGTCCAGCAGCACCTTGGCTTCGCTGCCCTTCGGGAACGCATAGCGATGCACGCCCACGCGGGCGCTGGTGGTCAGCTCGGCGCRCACCTTGTAGTCGTCCAGGGTGACCGCGTAATAGCCCGGTTCGGCCTTCTCGTCATCGTGGCGGAAACGCGAGGCGTAACCGCTGCGTGGCTTTTCGGGGTCGCCGCGCTCCAGGCCAGGGTTGCCGGTGAACGGCATCAGCAGGATGTCGCCCAAATCGGAATGACCGGTGCCGGAAAAGTGCGTGTGCGAGAAACCGACGATGCTGCTGTCGTCGTAACGGTAGCCCGCCGCCCAGCCGTAGGCCTTCTCGCGCGGCTGGATGCGCGTGTCCGGGCTGAGCTGGACCATGCCGAACGGCACCGTTGCGCCGGGGTAGGTATGCCCCTCACCGCCGGTGCCAATAAAGGGATCGACCGAGGCATAGGCCTTGTCGGCGGCGGTCTTGGCCGGGGCGGCCGCAGCCAGGCCGGAGGCGAACATCGCCGTGGCGGCGACAGCGATCAGGAGACGACGGTCCAGCGTGGGCATCGGCATTTGGATCGATTCAGGTGGTGGTCAGATCCTAGCACCGGGGTGACGGTGTCGCATGCTGCAGTGCGGATGCCGCCTTCAACGCATGCATCTGCAACCGATTGGATGGATCGACACTGGAATTGAAGGGATGCTGCCAAGCCTGGCGGGCCCATTTCGATGCGAACGCGCAAGCGGTTGTCGGAATGGGCACTACCGAGAAAAAATCAGCCCGTAATTGGAGACTTTCAGATGCAGTGCCGGGTGGAACAGACCGCCAATGCGTGTGCAGGATATCCGCGCAGCGCGAACACCGCTGCCGGGTGTGGAACCCCGAAACGGGCTTTGGGAGCTGCTTGCCGTGACTACGGCGGGCGGTGCGCGGCGGCCGCATGGCCCTCCGGCTTTTCCCAGAGCTCAGCCGAAGTTCCAACCCCGCACCGCCCGCCACCCTTGCGGTGGCCACGTCCCCTCAAGGAGCCATCGCATGTCGCATGAACCGCCCATCCTGACCCCGGAAATGGAATCCCTGTTCTTTCGCATCGAGCACGCCCTGAACACCGCCGAGGGCATGGCGATGATGATCGGCGAGAACGAACCGGCCGACCCGCAGGCGCATCTGCGCCCGGGCTACAGCCTGCAGAAGATCACTGTGGCGATGATGGCGTTGAGCCAGCATGGCCGGCGATTGCTGCATGAACTGCGCGAGCAGCATGTGCGGGTGACGCTGCATTGAAGCGGACATCGCCGGGGAAATGAGCCGAGCGTGGCTCGGCTCCATGAAGGCCACTGAAGAGGCCACTCAATCCGGCAGCGCGCTCTGCAGCGTTGCAAGATCTGCCGCATCCACCGGCCGCACCACGCGCGCCACTTCCGTGCCATCACGCAACAGGATCACGGTGGGCCACAGCTTCACCTGGAACGAGCGGCCCAGCGGCTTGCCCTTGCCGTCTTCGATCTTCCAGTGCGGCAGATCGTGTGCCTCGACGAAAGCCTGCAGTGCCGGTTGCGCGGCCTGGCAATGGCCGCACCACGGTGCACCGAATTCCAGCAACAGCCAACCGGCCTGCGCATCCACCTCCGCGCGGGCCGGCTCGGCTGCCACAGGGTCACGCATGAAGGGCATGCCGGTTACGCCTGCAGCGTGCGCTGGATGTCTTCCAGCGGCGCGTTGGTGAGATCCTTGGCGATGTCGGCCAGCAAGCGAGACTGCGTCTCCTTGTGCAGCAACGGACGGATGCGGCCCAGCGTGGTGGGATCGGCAATCAGCACCAGATGCGCATAACGGTTGTTGAGCGCGTCTTCATTGAGCTGCTCGGCCACCTGCTTGGCGAAGGTCGCCTCGTTGAGCTGCGAGATCGACATGTCCTTGGGCACCGCACCGGATGGGCCCTGACCGGACACACCCTGTTCGCTGATGTCCTGCAGGCGCAGCTCGCCTTCCTGTTTCAGGGTGAGCTTGTGCTCGTTGCCGACGTTGGTGAACACGCGGGCCGAGCCACCATCGGCGACGATAACCAGGGTGCCTTCGGGAATGCGACGGGTCATGCGTTACTCCTTGCGTTGGTTCGTGACCACCGTAAAAGCCGGGGCGTGAGCGAGGCGAGCACAACATGTTCATTCGATGTGCGTGGGTCATGTGCATGAACAGGCAACATGGAACGCTGCGTTCGTACTGGCGCGATTCTCGGCACGCTCACACTGTAATCGTTATCATGAACGCATGATCGACACGACCCACTGCACGTCAGCACCTGTTGCTGGCCTGCGGGAAGCACTGCCGACCGGCGCTTCGCTTTCCATCATTGCCTCTCCCTCGCCTTTCCATCGCCTCGCGCTGGATCCCGGCGGATGACGCCTGCGGGCCCTGCCCCGCCTGTTCCCTGCGCCTGCCCCACCCGCGCGTGCGCTGACACGTAATCGGACCCATCCGTTCGTCCTGCATGTCGCTCTGCGTTCTGGCAGCGGGCAATGCGTGTTGCGTGCGCGGCGTTTCATCGCACACGCCTTTCGCCCCCTTCCGGGTCTTCCATCCGATGCCCCTGCGCCTGCTGCGCCAGCATCGCCGTTTCCGAATTCCGGGACATTCGTACCGCCCATTCCAACGCCATTTCCATTCTTCCAAGGGAGTCCCCAYGCAGGACAACTCCGATGCCCATGCCCATTTCGGCTGGTTCAAACGCCGCCGCCATCTGAAGGTCGACGAGATCACCGTTGTCGACAAACCCATGCTCAAGCGCGCCGTCGGCGCCGCTGCACTGGGCAATGCGATGGAATGGTTCGACTTCGGTGTCTATGGCTATCTTGCCGTCACCATCGGCCAGGTGTTCTTTCCCTCCAGCAATCCCACCGCGCAGGTGATTGCCGCGTTCGCCACGTTCACGGTGGCCTTCCTGGTACGCCCGCTGGGCGGCATGGTCTTCGGGCCCTTGGGCGACCGCTACGGGCGCCAGAAGGTACTGGCCTTTACCATGATCATGATGGCATTGGGTACGTTCGCCATCGGCCTGATTCCCTCCTATGAACGCATCGGCATCTGGGCGCCGGTGCTGTTGCTGCTCGCCCGCGTGGTGCAGGGCTTTTCCACCGGCGGCGAGTACGGCGGCGCGGCGACCTTCATCGCCGAGTACTCCACCGACCGCAACCGCGGCCTGATGGGCAGTTGGCTGGAGTTCGGCACGCTGGGCGGCTATATCGCCGGTGCCGGTACGGTGACTGCACTGCACATGCTGTTGAGCAGCGAGCAGATGCTGGACTGGGGCTGGCGCATTCCGTTCCTGGTGGCCGGCCCACTCGGCCTGCTGGGCCTGTACATGCGCATGCGGCTGGAGGAAACGCCAGCGTTCCGCGCGTTCGCCGAAGAGGCCGAGAAGCGCGACCATGAGCGCCCCGGCCTGGTCGACCTGTTCCGCGTGCACGGCCGCCAGCTGATCGTCTGCATGGGCCTGGTGCTGGTGTTCAACGTGACCGACTACATGCTGCTGACCTACATGCCCAGCTACCTGAGCGTGACCATGGGATATGCGGAGAGCAAGGGCCTGCTGCTGATCATCATCGTGATGCTGGTGATGATGCCGTTGAACATCGTGGGTGGCCTTTTCAGCGACAAGCTGGGCCGGCGGCCGATGATCATCGGCGCCTGCATCGCGCTGCTGGTGCTGGCGGTGCCGAGCCTGCTGCTGGTGGGCAGCGGCAACGACGGGCTGATCTTCCTTGGCCTGATGCTGCTGGGCCTGGCGCTGGTGTGCTTCACCAGTTCGATGCCGTCCACGCTGCCGGCGCTGTTCTATACGCCGGTGCGCTACAGCGCGCTGTCCATTGCGTTCAATGTGTCGGTGTCGCTGTTTGGTGGCACCACGCCGCTGGTGACCGCCTGGCTGGTGGAACGCACGGGCGATCCGCTGGTACCGGCCTACTACCTGATGGGCGCGGCGGTGATCGGCCTGATCACGATGATCTTCGTGAAGGAGACCGCCGGCCTGCCGCTGCGCGGTTCGCCGCCGGCCGTGGGCTGCGACAAGGAGGCGGCCGCGTTGTTGAAGAGCGATGCACCGGTCACGGTGGACCGCGCCCTGCCGCCGTTGCCGGACGTGGCCGAACCGGAACAGGTGACCCCGGCCTGAGTGGCTGCGGTGGCGCCAGGCATTGCCTGGCGCTGCCGTCAGCACAGGGCTAGTCGGCGCGGGTCAGCTTGCCCGGGCTCCAGCGGTACACCCAGGCATGCTGACCTTCCGGCGGGCAGGCCACCTTGCCTCGCACGCACAGCTTCGAACTGCGGGTGCTGTTGAAGGTCACGCGGATGCGGTCACCGTCCATGGTGATCGTTTCCATTTCGCCGGGGATATGCACGCTGGCGTCATCGGCGTAGCCCGAGGCGCGGATCAACGCGTAGGTTTCGTCGTCATAGGCGGATTTGCCGGGTGACGTGGCCTGGCCCCGCGCATCACCTTCGGCCAGCGGGGTCATCACCACCAGCTCGTTGAGCTGCATCGCGCTGCCGGTCTGGGTCGCGGTATAGAGATAGACGATCTCCGGGCGGCCGTCGCCATCGAGGTCGGCATTGCCGGCCCACAGCGGGCGGTAGTCGTACTGGCTGTCGGTGCCCGGGTGCAGGCGCAGCGATGCCTCGGCGGTGCGGCGTGCCTTGTCGTAGCTCATCGGCTCGTTCGGCGCCTCGACCTTGGCATCGGCCGGCGTTGCATCCTGGGCCAGCAGCGGTGCCGCTACCGTCAATGCCATGGCCACCACCAGCGCGCGCAGGCCAGTGGCCTGCCAGTGCTTCCGCTCGTACATCCGTGTTCCTCGATCAATGAATCTGCGGGCTCGGATCATCGCACAGGCGGGCCGGCAAGCGGCGTACTGTCGGCATGCAGTTCCATCGCGCGCATGACGATGGGCTTGGCCCAGTCCGGGGTGTGCAGCAGCTCCACCACCGACACCGGATACTGCAGGCCCTGGCGATCCAGCGCCAGCACCGGCAAGGGGGCAACACGCCCATAGCGATCGGCCGGCGCGCTGTTGTCATACACATGCAGTTCGGCCAGGTGCGGCATCAATGCCAACAGGTTCTCGCGTGCGGAATCGAAGCGTGCGCGGATCTTGTCCTGCGGGATGTCGTGGCCACCGGCGGCAACGCGGGCCGCCACGCGAGCAACATGCAGTTCGACGGTGGCCAACCCGCAGAACCAGATCGCCACGTCATGCTGGCTGCAGGCCTCGCGCAACAGACGCGGAATGGTGTTGCCGCCCAGGGTGGTTTCAAAGGCGAAGTCGCTGCCGTCGGCGATCGCCTGGCGCAGCCGTCGTGCGCCCTCCTGCCACGCTTCGGCGTTGGCGTCGGCCAACGGCCAGCCCGCCTCCACCAGGCGCCGGGTGAAGCTGTCCGGGTTGTACCAGCCCAGGCCGTCGGCCTCCAGCCAGGTGCCGAGCAGCGAACTCTTGCCGGCGCCATTGACGCCGGCCAACGCCAGGATCCGCCCCATGATTCAGAGCGGACGGCCGAGCGCGACCTTGTGGCCGCGGCGGATCGGCTTGCCCATCACCTTGCCCAGCCCCTCACCCTGCTGCAGCCCGGCCAGCGCCTGGTCGAACTCGCTGCGCAGGCGCGACAGCACGTCGCTGCGCTCCTCGCTGTCGCTGCCGCTGGCCCTGGCCAACAGCTCCTGGTAGGTCTTGATGTCCACGATCACCGCCTCGGGGTGATTGTGGTTGGTGATGACCAGCGCCTGCTTCTCGCGCACGGTACGCATCAGGCTGGGCCAGCCACGGGTCTTGACCGAGGATGCCGGGGCCTTGTCCAGGCCGGGCAGGTCGAGCGGGAGGGTCATGGCACGGCTCCAGCGGAAGGATATGTGGCCACTATACCCAATTTGGCCAAATTGGGGATTAATGGACTGCGCCCCCCCCTTTGCGCCGCGCCCGACGGCTCAGAACGCCCGTTCCCATTTCAGGCTCAGCAGACTGCGGTCGTGGCTGTACAGCCAGTCCACGTTGCTGTCGATGCGTGCGTAACGCAGGCTCAGGCTGGGGACCAGCCCAGCCACGGCCAGGCGCTCGCTGCGCACGATGGCGATCAGGTTCTGCTCGCTGTCCTGCCGACGCGCCTCCAGCAACGGGCTCCAGGCATCGTAGTCACGCTCACGCAGCGACACGAACACCGTGGCCGTGGTGCCGCTCCACTGGCGCGCTGCGCCCAGGCGCAGGCCGCGTTGCCGGTAGCCGTTGGCGGGATCGGCGGCGCTGCTGTCACTCAGGTCGACCCCGGCAAACACCGTCCAGCGCGGGTTGAGCGCGCGGAACCAGGTGGCATAGATCGCCGCCAGTTCACCGTCGTAGTTGCTGGCCACGCCCTGCTGTCGATAGCGCTGGCGTTTCCAGTCGGCTTCCAGCTTCAGCAGGCTGCGCGGATCTGCGGCGAACTGCCATTCGCCATGCATGCCGGCACCGCCCTGCAGCGCGTGGTTGCCGAGTCCCTGGTAATCGTAGCTGGGCGCCAGCAGCAAGGTATGCCGTGCGCTGCGCCAGCTGTAGCCGGCCTGCACGCTGGCATTGAGCTCGTTGTAGTCGCTGTGCCCACGCCACGCCTGGCCGAACGCCAGGCCGCGCAGGTACAGCCCATGGTGGCCGGCCAACGGCAGGCGCCGTTCCAGGCTGACGTCGTAGTCCAGGCCGAACGCTGCCTGTGCATCGGGCAACCGGCGTTCGATGAAGCAGGTGGTGCCGTCACCAAACAGGCAGGTGCGGCTGGCCGAACTGCGGTTGATGTTGTCGCTCCAGGCGGGGCCGGCGGCGATGCCACCCTTCCAGCGCTGGCGTGCACGCAGGGCCTGCAGGTAGCCGTCCACCCGCGTACGCACGCCCGCCGTTGCAGGGTCGCCGCCATCGATGCCGGCTGCGATCGCCTCGAACAGGGCGATGGCATCGCGGTCGCGCTGGTCTTCGGCATACACGCGCGCCAGTTCCAGCCGCGCCGGCAGGAAGTCCGGCTGCGCGGCGAGCACGGCCTCGTATTCGGCCGCGGCCTTGCCGTGCTGACCACCCACGCGCGCCAGCGCACCCTGCGCGTAGTGGCGCAGCAGCGGATCGTGGCCAGGCAGTTCGATGTACTCGGCAAGGAAGGCGGCCGCGGCCTGCCATTGCTGGTGCTGCAGCGCGAGATAGAGCGCCTGGCCGAGGTCGTCGACAGTGCGCTCCACGCGGTACTGCTGGCCGTCGAGGGTGATGGTCGGTCGCTCGTGCTCGGCCTGGCGCAGGCGCTGCTGGTCCTGCTGCTGATGACGCAGCTCGCTGCCCTGTTCGAGCACAYGGCGCAGGTCATCCTGCTGCGCGTGGGCATTGTTGAGCGGCCAGGCCAGCAGCAGGACGACAAGAAAGAGAAGGTGGCGCATGTTCGATCCGGTTGAAGCACTATCGCAGGCCGAAGCAGGGACTGGCGGATCGCGGCTTGTCCCTGCCCTGCCCCGTCAGGGGCGTGGCGATCAGTTCTTGCTGCCGCCGAAGGCGGTGTCGTACTGGCTGTTGCCGGCGAAGGTGGCGATGCCGGCCAGGGTGGCGGCGTTGGCACCGAAGAACTGGCCCTGGGTGCTGCCCGACACCGAGCCGTTGGCCACGGCCGTGCCTGCGAAGGACGCATTGGCGCTGTTGATGGCAGCGTTGACGCCCACGGTCAGGCCGCCACCGGCGATCTGGCCGCGCAGGGTGCCGGCACCGAAGTCGGCGCGGAACGCACCGGTCAGCAGGTTGCTGCCGTTGAACTTGTTCAGGCCCGCCACGCTGTAGGTGGCCACGCCTGCCGGCAACGTGGTGCCTGCACGGTCACCAGCGAAATAGACCTGGCGGTTGTTGAAGCCACCGGCGGCGCCATCCTTGGACCATTCACCAAACCAGACATCGCCGCTGCCCACCTTGACGAAGTTGAAGTGGCCCATGCCGGCGTGGTTGCCCGGGGTGCCGGTGATCGGCATGGCCAGGGTGCGCACGGTGGTGCCGTTGACAGTGGTGGGTGCCGAATAGGCGCTCAGGCCCTGGAAGTCCACGCGGGTGCCACCGGACACGGTGCCGACGCCGATGCMGGCCTTGCCAGCGACGTGCGGGCCACCATTGACCTGCGATTCGCCGACATTGACGTTCAACTGCGGATCGGTGACGGCGCTGGCGGCGCCGACGATATCGGCAGCATGGGCGGCACCGGCCAGGGCCAGGCTGGCGGCCACGGTGAGCAGGGAGCGGGAGAACATTTTCATGGAAAAACTCCTTGGATTGAGGGAACTACAGGTACAACGCTTGAATCGGTGAGGCGTCAGAAGCGCGCGGTGACTGCGAGCTTGAGGGTGCGACCGGGCGCCGGCAGCGTGGAGCGCGTGGCCGGGTCGACGTAGTAGCGGTTGCCGAGATTGCTGCCGACCAGTTCGACGCTGGCGTGGTCGTTGAAGCGCCAGCGCGCATAGGCATCCACCGTGGTGATGTTTCCCCAGGTGAACGGCACGTTCTGCCACAGCAGGCTGCTGCCGCCGGCCAGCAAGCGGTCGCGGTAGGCCTGCAGGTCCGGGTTGTGGTGACGCCGGTAGTGCATGATGCGGCTGCCCAGTTCCAGCCGCTCGTCGAACAGGCGGGTGCCCAGCGACAGGTTCACCGACAGCTTCGGCACGGCCTGGGTCAGCAAGTAACCACCGACGAAGCCATCCTGCACGCAGTTGGGCACCAGGCCGCGGTTGGCATCCAGCTGTACTGCGGTGCTTTCGTCGCACACTTCGTTTTCAAGGGTGCGGGCGATGCCCAGGTCGCTGAAGAAGCGGCGGTTGTCGAAGCGCGCCTGCAGCTCAATGCCGCGCAGGGTCTGCTTGTCGATGTTGTCGAACAGGAAGTACGCATCGCGCTCGATCACATCGCGGGTTTTCTGTACGTAGTAGCTGAGCTTTACGTCCGCATCGGCGGTGCCGTCGAACAGCGCAGAGAGGTTGTGCACATAACCCAGCTCGTAGTTGTAAGCGTGTTCGGGCTTGAGCGGATACAGCGGATTGAGGCTGCTGGAAAACGCGATGGTGCTTTCGAACATGCTGGGGAAGCGCTTGGCCTCGGTGTAGCGGGCATACAGGCGCGCAGCAGGCGAGAAATGCACGGTGGCCGAGAACGTGGGCAGCCAGGCATGGTCGCGGCGGCGGCTGTTGTGCGCCTGCACCGCCTGCCCCTGCACGGCGTTCTGCACCCGGCAGGTCTGGTCGGTACCGAGCACCATCGGCAGCAGCCCGGGGATGGCGGCCACCTGGCCGTTGAGGCACGGGTTGCTGGCTCGCGTGTAGTTGCCATCGGCATCCGCTGCCCAGGCGATGCTGTGCTCCACCGGCACCGGCGTTTCGTACTTGCTCAGCAGGTTCTTCAGCAGGTCGTCGACCAGCGAGCCCATGCCGATGCTTTCCCAGAACTCACGCTCCGATTCGATCGCATCGATCTCTCCCTGCAGGCTGGCGGGGCGTGGTGGCAGCTCGTTGACCCGGTAGCGCGCCTCCTTGCTGCCGACACTGCGGGTCAGCAGCTCCGGATGCGCCTGCAGGAAATCGTCGAACGCCCAGTAGCGGCTGTAGCGCACACCGGCGTTGAGGGTAAGGAACTCGACCGGCCGCCATTCCAGGCTCAGGTAGCCCTCGCCTTCCTGGCGCCGGCCGGCGCGTGGGTACATGCGCCAGCCGTCGGTTGCGCCGAAGTACGGATCGCCCGAGCGCAGTGTTTCGTACTGCCAGTTGCCACCCACGGTCAGGTCAAGCGTGGAATGCAGGCCGAAGCGGTTGCTCAGGGTCAGCCCGGTACGATCGTTGCGGGCATTGGCCAGGGCGGTGTTGCGCAGGATCGGACTGCGGCTGGAATCCCAATCGGGGTTGCCCGAGGCGAAGTTGGGGAAGCCACCAGCGGTGTAGGTATCGCTGTTGGTTTCGGTTCGCCACAGGTTGGCGCGCAGGTCGAGCCAACGACTGCCGGCCGGCTGCCAGCGGTATTCCAGGTTCCAGGCATCGGAATCGACCCGGCTGAGCGGCCACTGGATGCGCCCGTAATCCGGTGCGGACAGGATGCGCGAGGGCATGATCTCGCCATAGTGCGAAAGCGTGTGCCGCCAGGTGGCCTTGAGCTGCTGGTCGTCGGTGATCTGCCAGGTGGCCTTCAGCAGCCACGACTCCTGTTCGCTGGACGTGTTGGGCACTTCATCACCCGGCTTGAAGTAGCGCGCCAGCGTGGTGATGTAGTCGATGCCCTGGTATTCGTAC
>NZ_JBFTOJ010000126.1:0-12518 GCF_056397905.1 Stenotrophomonas sp. 05L414_2 | reverse complement strand
GGTCTCGAACGCGGCGGCAAGTGCGGGGTTCTCTGCGGCCCGGGCGAGGCGCGGCAGGGCCTTGGTCAGCTGCTTCTCYGCACTGTAGATGTCGGACAGTTCGTGGATGAAAAGGTCTTCAGCGGTCTTGATGGCCATGGTGCGCTCCAGCAGGGAAGGAGCGACGAGGCTATCCCGGCCGGTGTTGGGGTGCGGGGTAGATGCAGTGAACGGCGGATGCGCATCGAGCGCGCAGATGCATGCATTCCCCTCACGCCGGGCACTGGGCGCGCGTCGGAACCAAGCTCAGCGTGGGTCGGCCGCTGCTGCAGAGTGGCCGGTTGCCGCCAGGTGTTCGCCGTCCACCAGGCGCGCATTGCTGACGGCCTGGTGAGAGCCGCACCTTCCGCAGGTCAGCAGCGTGCCCCCTGTCATCCGCTTGAGCTCCGCGTCGGCGCGGGACACGTGGTGGCACTGGTTGCAGCGGAAGGCGATAGCGGTGACCTGATCGATGCAGCCTCGTGCATCGGTCGCGTAGTCCACTGAAAAGACGTAGAAGAGTCCGGTGTCAGGCATGAAGTCGATCTCGCGGGCGGACCTGTTTCATGCCATGGGGCAGCAGTGCATGGCGTGAATCCTTTTCGGGTTCGTTTTCACATTTCACTGAATTGTTCTGTTTCAGGCTGCGCCTGCTGCGCTGCCTCAACCGGCCTTCTGCTACGGTTGGGAGCCCACTGCAGGGAGGTCGAACGTGCCCATCAGAGCCGTTGTATATACCAGCGAGGCAGCAGCGGATATTGCTGCCAGCCGGCTGGGCCAGACCGGGGGCAGGCTGTGCGGAATCGTGGATGACGCAGCACGTTTCAACCGTGATGCCGGCGTCACGGGCGTACTGCTGTTCGATGGCGCGCGCTTTGTGCAATACATGGAAGGCCCGGACGATGGCCTGCAGGTGGCATATTCCCGGGTGCTGGGTGCCAGCAGCCACAGCGGCCTGATCGAACTGCAGCGCGGCAGGGTGGGGCAGAGACGCCTGCCTTTCTGGCCCATGCGTTGGCTGCCGGTGGAACCGACGGAGCTGAGGCGGGTGGCCGGTGCGGACTGGACCGGTTTCGTCCAGCGCGAAGGCACCGCTGCCCCCAACACTACTGCCACGGGCATGGAGCTGCTGCGCGCCCTGGTTGAACCCTATGCCGCCGCACCCAGTACGGAGTCGCCATGACACAAACCACTTTCCACAGCGGACACCACCGCCGGCTGGACGTTCTTGCCGGAGTGTGGGAGACCACCCTCATCGCGCTGCAACCCGACGGCAGCACGGGCGGGGTGTCGTTCGCATCGGACGTTTACACGTGGATGCCCAATGGTCACTTCCTGGTGCATGAGGTCGACGCGATGATGGACGGGCAGCGTGTGCGCTCCACGGAAATCATCGGCGTCGATGTTGAATCCGGTGGTTTCTTCAGCCGCAGCTACGACGCTGATGGTGGCACCAGCGATTTCACTTCACGACTTGATGGCGGCAGGTACACCATCCAGGGCCAGTCCCAGCGGTTCGACGGCGTGATCAGCAGCGACCGGCAGTTGCTGACCGGGGAATGGGAGCATCGGGTCGGCGATGACTGGATACCGTTCGTCCGCATCGTGCTTGAACGGGTCGAGTAGATTCGCTTGTTCCGCGGGCGCCCCCGGATCGGGGGCTTCGCGGCTGGCTGCCCCTAGCGCTTGGGCGGGGGCGGCGCGGCTTCTTTCCCGCGTTCGGCCTCCGGCCCCGAGGCCTGGTCTTCGGAGGCGGCGGTGCCGCTGCCGCCGCCGGGCACGTTGCGCGCCGGCGCGCTGGCCGCTGGCGGGGTTTGCCGAACCGCATCGGCATGTTGTGCCTTATCGGTCGGTTCGCCTTGGTTGCAAGCCGACAATGCCATCGTCGCCACGGCACACAGCAGCAGTACCCGCATGGCCACTCTCCAGAGTAGGAAACCTCTTGTTTCTAGCGTTGAGCGCGTTGTGCGGGCGTGACGGGGGCGGCAGCGCACCGGCTGAAATCTGCCTCTGCTGGTGCCGGGAAGAAGGGTGCTTCGCCGCGCTTCGGCTCTTCCTGCTCACTCCGCGACGACGTTCAGGTGCGTTAAAGTTGCCCGCGTAGGTGCCCCCCGCGTCGCGGTCAGGGGCAGCCGAAGAAGTGACGCATCAGGAGTCCACATCATGAGTGTTCCCGAGGGATTGGAAGGGAGTGGGCAAGGCCTGACGCGCAGAACCTTCCTGCTGGCCGTTGGCTCCGCTTCGCTGCTGGTTGCCTGCAACGGCAAGGCGCCAGCAACCCATGCCGGTGCCACGCCAGCGAAACGGACGGACGGCCGCTTTCTGCAACTCTCCCAGGCACTGACCGGCAAGTCCGACCTTGATCCGGCAACCGCCGGGCGCATCGAAACCGCCTTCGCCAAGCTGCATCCCGACATGCACGCCCAGTTCCCCGCACTCGCGGCGAAGGCGCAACAGGTGCAGGGCCCTGAAGCGCTGCTGGCGGCCGCTGGCGATGCACGGCCGACAGCGCTGGCCATCATCACTGCCTGGTACACCGGCAGCGTAGGCAAGGGGCCGCAGGCCATCACCGTTTCCTATCGCGATGCGCTGATGCAGCGCCCGGTGGACGACGGCCTGTTCCCGCCCACCTATGCACAAGGCGGTCCCGCATGGTGGACGGCCGAACCGCCGGCGGCGGTACGCGCGCACGGCTGAGCCTGCGCTTCCAGCTCTTTTCCCGTAATTGTTATGGATTCCCCTCATGAAAGCTCCGGTTTTCCGTGATGGCGACGCCGATGCCGATGTTGTGATCGTCGGTTCGGGCGTCGTCGGCGCATTGATCGCCCACCAGTTGGTTCGTGCCGGAAAATCGGTTCTTGTGCTGGAGGCGGGCCCCCGCCTGCATCGTTCCGACGTGGTCGAGAACTGGCGCAACGTCAGCTTCGAACGGCGCATCGGCAGTGATTTCCAGGGGCCGTATCCACAGTCACCGCTTGCCACCGCGCCGCTGTACTTCCCGGCCAATGACTACGTGGGCCTGACCGGCCCCGACGCCAGCAGCTTCCATCAGGGCTTCATCAAGGCCGTGGGTGGCACCACCTGGCACTGGGCCGCCTCGTGCTGGCGCCACCTGCCGGTGGACTTCAGGATGCAGAGTACCTACGGGGTGGGGCGCGACTGGCCGATCAGCTACGACGACATCGAGCCTTATTACTGCCGCGCCGAGGAGGCGATGGGCGTCTCCGGGCCGAATGATCCGGACAAGCAGAGCCCCTCCGAGCGATCCAGGCCCTACCTCGCCGACATGATTCCCTGGGGCAACGGTGACAAGGTGTTCGCCGAGGTGGTCAATCCGCACGGCTACAACCTGGTGCCCATTCCGCAGGGTCGCATGGTCACGCCCTGGAACGACCGGCCCGCCTGCTGCGGCAACAACAACTGCCAGCCGATCTGCCCGATCGGCGCGATGTACAACGGCATCCATACCATCGAAGCGGCCGAGAAACTGGGTGCGCAGGTGCTGGCCGAAGCAGTGGCCTACAAGATCGATACCGACGCGCAGAACCGGGTCACGGCCATCCATTGGTATGACAACAACAAGGTCAGCCACAAGGCCACCGGCCGTAGTTTCGTGATTGCGTGCAATGCACTGGAGACGCCGCGTCTGCTGCTGCTCGCCGCCAATGAGCAGAACCCGAACGGCATCGCCAACAGTTCCGACCAGGTCGGGCGCAACATGCTCGACCATTCCGGTTTCCACTGCTCGTTCATTGCCGACAGGCCGATCTGGCTGGGCCGTGGACCGGCGCAGTCCAGCTGCATGGTTGGCCCGCGCGACGGCGCCTTCCGCTCGCAGTACTCGGCCACCAAGATCATCCTCAACAACATCAGCCGGGTGGCGATCGCCACCGACCAGGCGCTGAAGAAAGGCCTGGTCGGCGACGCGCTGGATGCGGAGATCCGCCGCCGTGCGGTCTTCGGCGTGGATCTGTCGATCAGCCTGGAACCCTTGCCGGATCCCAGCAATCGCCTGACGCTGTCCAAGACGCGAGTGGATGGCCACGGCCTGGCCTGCCCGGATATCCACTACTCGCTGGGCGACTACGCCCGCAAGGGCTATGACGAGTCCTGCAAGCAGTTGCGTCACATCGGCTCGCTGTTCAACGCCGAGGAATTCGTCATCACCACGGCGCTCAACGCCAACAACCACATCATGGGCTCGACCATCATGGGCGCGGATCCGCGCGATTCGGTGGTCGATGGCGATTGCCGCGCACACGATCATCCCAACCTGTGGCTCCCGGGCGGCGGCCCGATGGTGTCGGCCAGCGTGGTCAACAGCACCTTGACCATGGCCGCGCTTGCGCTGAAGGCAGCAGATGCCATCGAGCGTGCCGCATGAAGACCTTCTGCTCGCTTCTGCTGATGATGCTGGCTGCAGCCAGCCAATCCGCGCGCGCAGACGAGGTTGCCGAACGTGGGCGCTACCTCTCGGTCGCTGCGGACTGCGTGGCATGCCACACCAGCCCCAAGCAGGGCAAGCCCTACGCAGGCGGCTACGCGATTGCCTCGCCGCTGGGTGAGATATGGGCAAGCAACATCACGCCCTCCAGAAGCCATGGCATCGGCCTCTACAGCGAAGACGATTTCGCCAAGGCGGTACGCGAAGGCGTGCGCAAGGACGGCGCCCATCTGTATCCGGCGATGCCCTATACCTCATATGCCAAGCTGACCGACGAGGACATCCACGCGCTGTATACCTACTTCATGAAGGAGGTGGTGCCGGTCGATGAGGAAGCTCACGCGACCGAGCTGCCGTTCCCCTTCAGCATCCGCCAGTCCATGGCGGTGTGGAACCTGCTGTTCCTGGACAAGGAAACGTTCACCCCCGATGCGGGCAGGAGCGCGCAGTGGAATCGCGGCGCCTATCTGGTGGAGGGTCTGGCGCACTGCTCCAGCTGCCACAGTCCGCGCGGGCTGATGATGCAGGAGGTGGACGGCAAGGCCTTCGCCGGCGGATCGCTGGGTGACTGGTACGCCCCCAACATCACCTCCCACCCCACCAGCGGTATCGGGGCTTGGAGCGATGCCGAGCTGGCGCAGTACCTGAAGACCGGCCGCGTCGCCGGTAAGGCGCAGGCCGGCGGTGGCATGGCCGAAGCGGTGAGCAACAGCCTGTCCAAGCTGCAGGACGAGGACATTGCCGCCATCGTCGCCTACCTGCGCACGGTGCCGGCCGTGGCCGACCCTGATGCCACGCGGGCCGCCTTCGCGTGGGGAGACGCCGCCATGGCGCCGGGTGAGCAGCCGGTACGTGGAACGAGTGCTGCATTGGCCTCGGGCGGTGTGCTGTATTCGGGCCTGTGTGCAAGCTGCCACGGTTCGCGTGGCGAGGGCAGCAGGGACCGGTACTACCCCTCCCTGGTGCACAACACTACCGTCGGCATGACCCGCCCGCAGAACCTGATCGCCACCATCATCGGCGGCGTTGACCGCGATGTGCACGGCGAACACGCGTTGATGCCGCACTTCTCGAAAGGCTCGTTCGTACAGGACCTGAGTGACGCCGATATCGCAGCGGTTGCGACCTACGTGCGCACGCAGTTCGGGCCGGGCGAGCAGGTCACCGAGGCGCAGGTTGCGCTGACCCGTGCCGGCGGCGAGAAGCCACTTCTGGCGAAGATTGCACGCTTGTGGCTGCCGATGCTCATCCTTGCCGTGCTGGCGTTGGTAGGCATCGTGCTGCTGGTGCGACGCGCCTGGAAGACCCGAAAGGCGCGGAGGGCGGCCGCATGAATTTCGTATCCTTGACCGGCATCGGGCTGCTTGCCTTCGTCGTCAACGGGTCGGTGTCGGCTGCTGAATCAAGTGCCTCCGCCAAGCCCAAATCGGTCGACAGCGTCGCGCAGACACCGCTGAGCGCGGATTGGGCAGCGCGCCTCTGGCTGCAGGACCACGGCGTTACCCCCAGCGCACGCATCGTGATCGGCAGCGGCGTCAACAGCGATGGGTACAAGGGCAGTGGCTGGTCCACCGCCGAGCACATCGATCTGGGCGCGATGATCGACACCGGCAAGGCATTCGGCTTCGACGGCACGCTGCGCGTGGTGTTTTCCGATCGCTTCGGCAACGCCATCAACGAGCGGTCCACCGGTTCCTATATCCAGAACCAGGCCTTCTATGGCCAGGGCCAGAACCTGCGTTTCAACGAACTCTCCTACGAGCGTTTGCTGCTGGGCAAGCGGTTGAGCCTGAAGGGTGGCTTCTACTCGATGGGCAACGACTTCGGTGGCTTGCCTTACACCTGCAACTTCAACAACAACGGCCAGTGCGGGCATCCGCTGGGCCCGATCTACAGTTCTGGCTGGCTGGACAATCCGACAGGCCAATGGGGTCTGCGGGTAAAGTGGAATGATCCTTCAGGCTGGTACGCACAGACCGGCATCTACGACGTCAACCCGACGCGCAAGCAGGCCAACAGTGGCTTCCGTGTTTCGACGAAGGGAAAGACCGGCCTGTTCCTGCCGGTCGAGCTGGGCTACAGCCATGGCAAGTCCGGAGAGGACTATGGCGGTACCTACAAGGTCGGCTATTACCTGGATACCTCCAACGCCGATGACATTGGTGACCCGACGGCACCTCGCGCTTCGCATCGCAGCGGTTCGTACGTGCAGGCCGCACAACGGGTGTGGAAGCCCGAGGGTGACACGGTGCGCGGCATTTCGGTGTTCGGCGTGGCTACCCGTGCCGACGCAAAAACAGGGCTCATGCGCTACTCGTGGGAAGCGGGCGTGAGCTGGCGTGGCGTGATCGCATCGCGCGAAGATGATGTGCTCAGCCTGGCCTGGAACCGGCTGGACATCTCCGACCGGCTCGCCCGCCATCAGCAGCTGACCGGAAAGGATGTGCAGAGCAACGAGCAGTTCGTCGAGCTGAACTACGGCGTGCAGGTCGCCCCGTGGCTGGTGCTGCGGCCGGCGGTGCAGTACGTGGCACGGCCCGGCGCCTATGCCAGCCGACCCGACAGCTGGGTGTTCACCCTGCAGGCGCAGGCAACGCTGTAGGCGCATCAGGGCCCGCAGCATGGGGTGCCGAACGTGCGCCCCATGCTGCAACGCAAGGTGTAAGCCACCATTCGCACTGGTACGGTCCTGCCCGTTGCACCAACAACGACGGGGAGAGACGACGATGCGCAAGGTATTGCTGCTGTTGATCCTGCTGACCGGACTGGCGCCCACCGCCTGGGCTGCCACGGTCAAGACCACCCACCGCACCCTTCCCAGCTGGGACGGCACGCCCCTCGGGGTCTTTGTCATCGAACCCCAGGACGCAGGTGGCGGCAAGTACCCGCTGCTGGTGATGCCCAGCAGCTGGGCCGTTCCCAGCGTGGAATACGTAGGGGTGGCACAGTCGCTGGCCAAGCGCGGCTATGTGGTCCTCAGCTACAGCTCGCGCGGCTTCTGGGAGTCAGGCGGGGCCATCGATATCGCCGGGCCGGCCACGGTCGAGGATGTCAGCGCATTGATCGACTGGGCGCTGGACAACACCCAGGCCGACCCGGCGCGGATCGGCGTCTCGGGCATCTCCTACGGCGCAGGCACCAGCCTGCTGGCGGCGGCACGCGATCCCCGCATCAAGGCGGTGGCCGCCCTCAGCGGATGGGCCGACCTGCGGGCGTCGCTGTACGCCAACGACACCCCCAGCGCACAGGGAATCGCGCTGCTGGTGGCCGCCGGCCTGGTCACCGGCCGACCCGGGGCAGAGCTGGCCACGATCAACCGCAACGTGGTGGTCGGCAACTACCAGGGTGCAGTGGAATCGCTGCTGCCCGTGGCCGCCATCCGCAGCCCCGCTGCGAGCATCAGCGAGATCAACGCCAACCAGCCGGCCGTGTTCCTGGCCAACGCCTTCAACGACAGCCTGTTCCCGCCGGGTCAGCTGGTGGACTTCTTCAACCAGCTGAAAGGCCCCAAGCAGCTGCAACTGCGCCACGGCGACCATGCCCTCAACGAGGCCTTGGGCGCACTGGGCATTCCCAACGAGGTCTAYGACTCGGYGGGTGACTGGTTCGACCATTACCTCAAGGGCGTKGCCAAYGGCATCGACCGCGARCCGGCGGTGCAGYTGAAGTCRCAGAAGGGCAGCTGGAGCAGCTACCCGAACTGGCAGGCGACCAACAGTGGTGCGGTCAGCTACGCGTTGACTRCACCCGGCGGCCTGCTTCTGCCCACCGGGGGGCTGGTTGAAAACGGGCGCAGCAATGGCTGGAACTACCGCATCGGCAGTGGCCTGGCAACCGCCGCCAATTCCGGTGTGGCGATGGTGTCCGGCTCGCTGCAGATGATCAACCTTCCGCCGGGGGCGTACGTGCCTTTCATCGGGCGCAACGCCGCAGGTGTCTGGCAGGGGCCGGTGTACTGGAACGCACGCCGCCTCGACGGCGCGCCGGAAGTACGGGTGACCGTTACCCCCAGCCGCGCCAACACCACGCTGTATGCCTATCTGTACGCGGAAGATGTGCTGGGCAATGGCCAGCTGATCAGCCACAAGCCCTACACCCTGCGAGGCGTTGCGCCCGGCCAGGCGACCACCCTCGATCTGCGCCTGGAAGCGAGCAGCTGGAACATTCCGGCGGGCAGCCGGCTGACGCTGGTGGTCGATACGGTGGACCTGCGCTATGCAGGCATCAGCCAGTTGGGCGGGGCGGTGACCTTCAGTTCGCCCGCGTCCGCACCATCTGTGCTGAAGGTGCCGTTGCATTGAGTTGCAAGCGGGCGCCCGTCGTTGCGGGCGCCTGCTTGCGTTGGTTGCGCTGTTCGCATTCATGACGCATGGAGTATTCGATGGGGCCGGAAACGCTGATCGGCACAGCGGCAGCCGCCATCGCGCTGGTGGTAGTGCTGGCCCTGCTCAACAAGAAGCGACAGCCACCTTCGCGGATCTTCAAGTGCGGTCGCTGCGGCAGCGCCGCTCACCACAATGATCGCACCAGCAACGCCTGGCGCAATGGCAAGACCCGGTTCTTCTGCCAGGCCTGCCATCGCCAGTGGCTGCAGTCACAGCCGCCGTCCGAGCGGAGAAGCGGCGACGCTCGGAGCGATTTCACATCCACCACCAGCAACAGCAACGGCGGCTGCCTTGGCGTGCTCGCGCTGCTCGCCGTGTTGCCACTGGGCGGATGGCTGGCCTGGGCCTGTATCTGAAACTACGTGTTGTGCCGTCCTGCAGCGTGCGGGCCCTCCTGCCATCCACGTAGTACGGGCTGGCAGGCCCAGAGGCGGGTAAGGGCGCGATCGGTGCTGCCCGGATACAGGCGTCGGGCAGAGGAGGATATGGGTCCTGATGGTACGGGCCAGTGTTGGCAGATGGAGATGGACTTGCAGCCTCGAGCACCTGACCATGGCGCTGCAAACACCCCCCCCGCAACCTGGCACCTCGATGAAGACTCTGGCTTTGATCGCACTTTCTCTTTCCATCTGCATCAGCCTTGCCGGATGCATCGCCCCGTTCCGCGTCAAGGCGCGTGAATATGCGGCCGCCGGCACGACCGCGCCCAAAACGCCGGCTCCGTCGATTCCTGCAGCGCCACCGCGGTGACGGCGCGGAGCAGCAATGGGCGAGGGCTTCGGTGCTGTTGAAAGCAGCGGGCCCGATGCTGCCTCCTCAGGGCTGCACGTGCTGTGTGTGCACCATCTGCACCACCACCTTGCCCTTGGCGCGGCCGCCGTCCATGTAGGCCAATGCTCTGCCGGTTTCCTCGAAGGGAAAGACCGTGTCCACCACCGGGCGCAGGGCGCCTGACTCGACCAGTGCCGTGACCTGTTCCAGCTGTTGCCCATCAGCACGCATGAACACGAAGCTGTACCGGATGTTCCTGCGCGCGGCCTTGCGGCGGATGCGAAGGCTCAACAGGCGCAGCACCTGCCGAAGCGGCCAGGCCAATCCTCTTGCCGCACCGAATGCCGGCGTGGGTGGCCCGGAAATGGAAATAAGGTGACCGCCGGGCTTGAGGATGCCGAGGGATCGATCGAGTTCGTCGCTGCCGAGGCTGTTGAGGACCACGTCGTAGTCACGCAGCACGGCAGCAAAGTCCTGCTGCCGGTAATCGATGACGACGTCCGCACCCAGTGCCTTCACCCAAGCAACGTTGGCCGTGCTGGTGGTGGTGGCGACGAAGGCGCCCAGGTGCTTGGCAAGCTGGATCGCAATCGTGCCGACGCCACCGGAGCCGGCCTGGATGAAGACCCGCTGTCCCTTCTTCAGTGCTGCGGTTTCGACCAGCACCTGCCAGGCGGTCAGTGCCACCAGTGGCAGGGCGGCCGCCTCGACCATGCCAAGGTTCTTCGGTATTGGTGCTACCGACGAGGCCTTGACCGCGATGTACTCGGCAAATCCGCCGATGCGATCATCGTCCGGGCGGGCATACACCTGGTCGCCCGGCTTGAACCGGCCTGCGCGATCGCCGACCCGCACCACCGTCCCGGCCACATCGTTGCCCAGGATCAACGGAAAGCGATAGGGAAGGATCTGTTTTAACTCGCCGTGCCTGATCTTGCTGTCCAGTGCATTCACGCCTGCGGCATGAACCCGGATCAGGACATCCTCGTCGCCCACATGCGGCTCGGGCGCGTCGGCGATTCGGCCGACGTCCTTGCTGCTGTAGCGGTCAATGATGAAGGCTTTCATGGCGGGCGGTTCCTGCAGTGATGGGGCCGGGTGGATGCAACGGAGGCCGGCCTCAGGCGCCGGTGCGGTAGCGCTCTGCGGCGTGCGCCTGGCGGATGTCGCCGAGCAGGGCCTGACGTGCGCCATCCAGCGTGTCCCAGCGTTCGGCCACGTGCAGCGGCGGAATGGTCACCGTTTCGCGACGATCGAAGCCGACCAGCGCTGCATCGACCAGTTCGCCAACGTCCATCACTTCAGCAAGCGTGGTGATGTCGATACCGGCGCGTTCCCAGATCTCGGTGCGCGTGGCAGCGGGCAGCACCGCCTGCACATGGACGCCCTTCGGGGCCAGTTCCTGGCTCAGGCCCTGCGACAGGAACAGCACATACGCCTTGCTCGCGCCGTACACGGACATGCCGAACTCCGGTGCAAGGCCAACCACCGATCCGATGTTGACGATCGCGCCGTTGCCGGCACCGACCAGCCGCGGCGCAATAGCGACGGCCAGGCGCGTGAGCGCGGTGGTGTTCAGGGTGACCAGGCGTTCGATGGCGTCGGCCGACTGTGCGAGGAAGTCGCCGGACTGGGCGATACCGGCATTGTTGATGAGGATGCCGATGCGCGCATCGTCGCGCAGCCGTGCCTCGACCGTGGCCAGCGCGTCAGCCTGGGTGAGATCGGCCGGCAGTATGTCCACCGCCACGCCGGTCTCTTGGCGCAGTCGCGCGGCGAGTGTTTCCAGTCGGGCGCTGTCACGCGCGACCAGGACGAGGTCATGCCCGCGCCGCGCGAAGCGGTCGGCATAGGTGGCACCGATGCCGCTGGAAGCGCCGGTGATGAGGACGGAAGGGAGGACGGACATGATGGGCTTCTCTGGACGGGGGACGTGTCGGATGCGGGCGGCCGCGTTACTGCGCGTGCGCTTCAGCCAGGGTGGGGTAGTCGGTGTAGCCTTCGGCGCCACCGCCATACAGCGTGGCCGGGTTCAGTGCCGCCAGCGCTGCGCCGCGCTTGAGGCGCTCGACCAGATCGGGGTTGCTGATGAACGGGCGACCGAAGGCGACCAGATCGGCCTGGCCTTCGGATACACGGGCGCTGGCCAGCTGCAGGTCGTAGCCGTTGTTGGCCAGGTAGGTGCCGTTGAAGCGACGGCGCAGCCCATCGAAGTCGAACGGTGCCACATCGCGCGGGCCACCCGTGGCGCCCTCGACCACATGCAGGTAGACAATGCCCAGTGCGCTGAGTTGATCGACGATGTAGTCGTACTGGGGCTGCGGATCGCTGACGGTGGAAATGGCATTGGYCGGCGACACCGGCGAAATGCGCACGCCGGTGCGGTCAGCGCCGATTTCGCGCGCCACCGCAGCGGTCACCTCAAGCAGGAGGCGGGCACGGTTCTCGACCGAGCCGCCATACGCGTCGGTGCGCTGGTTGGCCCCGTCCTTGATGAACTGTTCGAGCAGGTAGCCGTTGGCGCCGTGGATCTCCACGCCGTCAAAACCCGCTGCGATGGCGTTGGCAGCGGCTTGGCGGAAATCGTCGACGATGGCGGGCAGCTCGTCGATGTCCAGGGCGCGCGGCTCGGACACATCGACGAAACCATTGTTGACGAAGGTCTTGGTCTGCGCGCGGAGGGCCGAGGCGGAAACCGGCGCCGCGTTGCCGGGTTGCAGGTCGACGTGCGAGATGCGGCCGACGTGCCACAGCTGCACGAAGATGTGCCCGCCGCGTGCGTGCACCGCATCGGTGACGGTGCGCCAGCCGTCGATCTGGTCCTGCGTGTACAGCCCCGGGGTGTCCTGGTAGCCCTGCGCCTGCGCCGAGACCTGGGTGGCTTCGGTGATGATCAGGCC
>NZ_JBFTOJ010000125.1:0-12601 GCF_056397905.1 Stenotrophomonas sp. 05L414_2 | reverse complement strand
GATGCGCGCTGGGCGTAGTAGGTGCTCGCCAGCGGACTGGGCACCAGGCCCTCGCCGGCGCGGTTGCGCGTCAGCGGTGCCATCACGATGCGGTTGGCCAGCGTCAGCGGGCCGAGGGGATAGGGCTGGAAAAGCGTGGCGTCGGACATGGGAGGGTGGGCTCGCATACGGAGGAGGGGTCTGGATCAATGATGATGAGCATCATCATTGATGTCAATTGTTTGATGATGAATATAATCTATGTGTGTTAAAGTGCCCTCCACACGCGACAGGACTCCCAAGGGCGAAGGCTCATGAAGGTCACCAAGGCACAGGCGCAGGCCAACCGGGCACACATCGTCGAAACCGCCTCCACGCTGTTCCGCGAGCGCGGCTACGACGGCGTTGGCGTGGCCGACCTGATGGCCGCCGCTGGCTTCACCCATGGCGGCTTCTACAAGCATTTCGGCTCGAAGGCCGACCTGATGGCCGAAGCAGCCGCCTGCGGCCTGACCAGCTCGGCTGCAGCGGTGGCTGATCTGGATGTGCAGGCATTCGTGAGCGAGTACCTGTCCCGCGCGCACCGCGACGGGCCCGGCCAGGGTTGCACGCTGGCGGCGCTGTGCACCGACGCCGCGCGGCAGACGGACGCGGTCAAGGCTGCCTTTGCGGCCGGCATCGAGGCCAGGCTGGCAACACGTGCCACGCAGGAGGGGCAGGCGCAGCGCGATCCGGATGATGCGGCGCGTGCGCGCAGTATTGCGCTGATGGCTCAAGCGGTCGGCGCGCTGGTGCTGTCGAGGTCCTGCCCGGACGAATCGCCGCTGGCGGACGAAATCCTGGATGCATGCCGGGCGGATCTGCTGGCCCGGTTGCCAGCTGCGTCCAGCCGCTGAGCTGCGCCTTCCAGCGTCAGGACGTGCTGGAAGACGCTACGCTGAAAGGTAGTGGTCAGTGCTAGCCGGACGTGCGCAGCAGCGCCGCAACCGCTTTTGCCGTCGCCTTGGCCGACTGCGGATTCTGGCCGGTGACCAGCCTGCCATCGACAACCACCTTCGGCACGAATGGCAGTAGTCCCTTCTCGTACAGGGCTCCCCGCCGGGACATTTCCGCCTGCGCGTTGTACGGCATCTGCCTGGAAACACCCGCCAGGATTTCCTCGGTCCAGGAAAATCCTGTTACCCGCCGGCCCTGCACCAGCAGTTGCCCATCGCTCAGCCGGGTATTGAGCAGGCCGCAATAGCCGTGGCAGACCGCCGAGACGATCCCGCCCTGCTCATGGATGTCCCGTGTGATTTTCTGGATGCCCTCGCTGTCCGGGAAATCCCACATCACCGCATGCCCACCGGTGAAGYAGATCGCGTCGTACGCGGCAGCGTCGACGTTGTCGGGGGCGAGCGTGTTGTCCAGCAGTGCCATGCGCGCCGGATCCTGCAGCCATGCCTTCGCCGAATGGTCCAGCGCCGGCCATTTCAGCGAGCGCGGCTCAAGTGGTGAGTGCCCGCCGCGTGGGCTGACCAGGTGCTGTTCATGGCCTTGCCCGGCGAACAGGTCGTAGGCATGCGTCAGTTCCGACAACCAGAGCCCGGTCCTGTGGCTGGGGTCATCGTAATGCGCGACGTTGGTGACAACATGAAGGATGCGACGGTTCATCAGATACGCCTCTGGCTCATTTTCCGGTTTCCCATTCGTGCTTGATCTGCCGCAGTCCTGCGTCGTAGCTGGTTACGGGAAAGTCGGGAAAGCGCTGCTTGAACTTTCCGGATTCGAAGCGATTGTCATGCTCATAGCGCGGCAGCAGCTCCCGGATCTCGCGCGCACCTTTCGAGAACAGGCCGGCGATGTACAGCGCAGTCCTGCCGAGGGTGGCGTGGGTGTCCGGCCTGCCGAACACAGTGCAGGCCAGGGTGGCGAACTGGGCATAGGTCAATCTCGGCTCACTGCAGGGCAGATGCCACGTCTGGTTCTGCGCGTCGGGCGTATTGCCCAGCAGTGCGAGCGCGCGACTGGCGTCGGGCGTCCAGATCAGCGTTCTGAGGGTATCGTCGCGCAGTGGCACCCGCGGTGACTTGCCAGCCTTCAGCCTGTCGATGACGAGGGCATTGGTGAAGCTCTGCGTGCTGCCCGGGCCATAGAATTCCGGTGCTCGGGYGATGGTGACGGCGATGCGCCCGGCTGCCATCTCATCCAGGACCATGCGCGCCATCTCTGCGCGCACGCGTGCCTTCCTGCCCGCGGGCGCGAACGCGGTGTCCTCGGTCTGCGGAGCCGCCGTCTGCGGATACATGTAGGTATTGTCGAAGTACGCAAATGCAGCGCCGGTGGCGACGGCGGCATCCAGTGCGTTCTTCAGCATGGAAGGAAACTGCCGCTCCCAGAGCCCTGAATCCGGCGGCAGCCCTGCGGTGAAATAGACGATGTCGCTGCCTTCAACGGCTTTCAGCGTCTGCTCTGCATCCAGCAGGTCCGCCGGCACAAGCTGGTCGCCCGTGTTGACCGGCCGCGGCGTGCGGCTCACCAGGCGAAGGTCGTCGGTGTAGGTGCGCTTCAACGCGCGCGCCAGTTCCTGGGCGATCTGGCCGTTTGCTCCCAGAATGGTCTGCATCTCTTTTCCTTGGGCGTCTGGGCCTCTGATCGCCCGGGGTGGAAGTTCAGCCCAGGGCGCCGGCGCCACAGTGCCGCGCGGGTGCTCGCCAGACCGCCGTCGGCAACCTCTCACGCTGACGGTCGCGGCAGTGTATGTTTAAAGTCAACTTGAAGGTCAAGGGGCAGTGGCAGGATGAAAATCGGGGATCTGGCCAAGGCCACGGGCCTGGCCCCATCGCGTATCCGGTTCTATGAGGCCGAAGGCCTGATCAGCGCGCCGCCCAGGGGGAGCAATGGCTACCGGATCTATTCCCCGGACGTATTGGGCGTGCTGCAGATCATCGACAACGCGCAACGCGTCGGCTTCTCACTTGATGAGATCCGGCATTTCCTGCCTGGGGGCACGCAGGCGTGCGATCACCAAGGCCTGGTCGAGTCGCTGGGCAGGCGCCTGGCCGAGATCCGACGCTTGATCCTGCAACTGCAGGAGAACGAAGCGCGCCTGCTGGGCATCATCGAGGGTGTCACCCAACGTCCTGAGGGTATTTCCTGCACCGACAACCAGGTCAGGCTGATGGATCTGCTGGATCCTCCACGGCGCCAGCGGGGCGGGCGCGCAGGGCGACCAGGTAGAGGAATGAAGTGACCCTCTGTTGGCCGCAGGCCGCAGCGTCAACCTGCGTCGGTGGCTGCGCCCAGATCATGCAGGCTGCGCAGCTTCTTCTTGTTGATCTTGCCCACGCTGGTGCGTTCCAGCGAATCGACGAAGCTGACGCGGTCGGGGATCGCGTAGCGGGAGATATCACCGGAGCGGCTGCGTGCTGCGACCAGTTCGATGATCTCCGCCTCGGTCACATCGCTGCCGTGCTGCCGGACCACCAACGGCAGCGGTCGCTCGCCCCATTTCGTATCACTGATGCCGATCACCGCGACCTCGTTGACCGCCGGATGCAGGGCGATGATGTCCTCCAGGGCGAGCGAGGAGATCCACTCGCCACCGGTCTTGATCACATCCTTGATGCGGTCGGTCACGCGCAGGTAGCCGCTGCCATCGATGTTGCCGATGTCCCCGGTGTGCAGGTAACCGCCGGCCCATAACGCCGTCGAAGCGTCCGGATTGTGCAGATAGCCCTGGGTGAGCCAGGGCGTGCGCACCACCACTTCCCCGGTGGCGATGCCATCGTGGGCAACATCATTCATGTGTTCGTCGACGATGCGCAGGTCAACCAGCGGCACCGGAATGCCGGCCTTGGTGCGCAGGGACAGCTCCTCGTCCGGGCCGTCCACGGCGTCGGCATCGATCTGCGCGAGGGTGAGCAGCGGGCAGGTTTCGGACATGCCGTAGCCGCCGAAGATGTCGATGCCACGGGCCAGTGCCTGCTGCGCCAGTGCCCGCGGTAGTGCCGCGCCGCCGATGATTACCTTCCAGCGGCGCAGGTCGGTATCGGCAGCAGTGGGATGGCCCAGCAGCATATGCAGGATGGTCGGCACGCAGTGCGAGAACGTCACCTTCTCGCGGGCGATCAGCGCCAGCAACGCGCCCGGCAGGTAGCGACCGGGGTAGACCTGCTTGATGCCCAGCAGCGTGGCCACGTACGGCATGCCCCAGGCATGGACATGGAACATCGGCGTGATCGGCATGTAGACATCGTCGCGGTGCAGGCGGCCMTGGCTGGACGCGCTGCCGAGGGCTGCCATCGCCGCAAGCGAGTGCAGTACCAGTTGCCGATGGCTGAAGTACACGCCTTTGGGCAGGCCCGTGGTGCCGGTCGTATAGAACGTAGTGGCGCGGGTGTTCTCGTTGAAGTCCGGGAAGCGGGTGATGGGCGTGGCCTCGCGCAGCCCGGCCTCATACTCGGTCACGAAACCCGCTGGCAGCGGGCCCTCATCATCATCCAGCAGGATGCGCGTGCGCACGTCCGGCAGCTGTTCTTCGATGGCGTTCAGCACCGGCAGGAACTCGCGGTTGGCCAGGATCACCCGCGCACCGCTGTGATTGAGCGTATAGGCAATCTGCTCGGGCGCCAGGCGGATGTTCACCATCATCAGCACCGCTCCGATCATCGGCACGGCGAAATAGCTCTCCAGGTAGCGGTTGCTGTCCCAGTCCATCACCGCCACGGTATCGCCGCGCTTTACCCCCAGTGAGGTCAGCAGCCCGGCCAACTGGCCGATGCGCGCCTGCAGGGTGCGGTAGTCGAAGCGGACCTTGTCGCCGTAGACGATCTCCTGCCGTGGTCGCACTGCCAGAGGTGTCAGCAGCAGCTGCTTGATCAGCAGGGGGTAGGCATGAGGCTCGGCGGCGGGCGCGTCTGCGGCGGTGGCGAATGACATGTGATCTTCCTGATGGGGCGGCGCGTCAGCGGCCGGGGGGCGCGGGAATGGACAGCTGCTCGCGCAGCAGCGGCGCTTCCGCGCGTGGGCTCGGCTGGATGAGTGCATCCTGCGGCAGCGCTCGCGCTGGATCTTCAAGGTGTTCCCACACCTGGTCCATCGCCGCGAACAGGTAGGGCAGCAGCGGGACGTAGCGCTTCCGGTAGTCCGGGAAGGCCAGCAGCGAGTCGAAGTGCTGTGCCTTGTTCACCCGCCAATAGGCGATCTGCGCCCCGGCCTTGCGGGCAAGTGGCACGTAGCGATCACTGGTCATGCTGATCGGTACCAGCCCGTCGTCCAGGCCATGGATCACCACGATCGGCAGGCCGCGACGCGGCGCCTTGGCAGTCGCTGCGGCGATGCCGGCGCGTACCCGTCGGGCATCGGCGCTGTCACTCTCGCCAAGTGCGCGCAAGCAGCGCAGGCCACGCAGCGGATCAGCTGCCGCCCCGGTGGCATTGCCGTCCACCAGAACCACGCCGCTGCCCGGCGGGATGCCACTGCCCTCGCTCCACCAGGTTGCACGAACCTCGGCCGTGGCCGCGTGGGGTCTGCCGTCGGTGCCGGCGGCCGAGAAGCTGTACGCGCAGGGATGTTCGCCCGTGGCGTAGCGTCCATAGGCTGACGAGTAGGTCGCTGCGATGGCGCGCCACAGATCGAAACCGGTAGAGAATGCACCGGCGCGAAGTGCATCGGCGCTCAAACCCGCGTCGAGCAGCTGCTGCCGTGCCGACCGTGCCTGTGCTGCAGTGTCATCGCCTTGCACCAACCCAGCGGATTTCAACGTGGCACATCGCTGGGTCCACCCTGGCACGGCCTGCGCCCGCATCGGCGGTTGTGGTAGATCGTCCTCCGTCAGCAGGGCACAGGGCATCAGCAACGCGGCCTGGGTGACGAAGTCATACAACGCTGGTGCGCCGGCCACCGAGACATTGGGTTCGCCGGCCACCATTGCATCGAACCAGTCGCCTTCGATCTCCGCCGCGCGCAGCACGGCGCCACCGCCATTGGATACGCCCACGCCGAGCGTGCGTGTGTTGGCCGCAGTGAATGGGGCCGATTGCGGATAGGCACGGTCCAGCACCTGCAGGCCGAACTGCAGCGCCTGCAGCAGATGGCGGCCCCAGTCCGCTTCCGGGTTGTCACCCGAATGAGCATGTTTGAAGGCGATTCCCTGCGCGGCTGTCGCACCCGCAGGAATGAAGGCCAACGCGCCTTGGCTGGCTGGCGTGCCGTCTGCCTGGAAGCCGGCCTTGGCGTCCAGATCGTAGTAATCACTGCCGGCACCCTTGTCGGTATAGGCGACCGCGCAGCCATGTGCCAGGCCCCAGCTGCCGGCAACCGCGATCGCGCCATGGATGCCACGCGAGCCGGAAGATGCCGCGACGACCAGGCAGCGCCGCGCGGCGTCGAAGCTGTCGGGCACCTGCACCAGTACCCGATGGGGATGGCGGGCGCCGGGAACGCGCGCATAGGCGGAGAATTCGCGGCCGGGTACCGCCTGCACGCTGCCGTAGACATCGCCAAAGCCGCCGCCGGGTGTCAGGTCGGCGATGCCGCGCCAGCTGCTCCAGATCGCACGACGCCGTGCTTCCTCGGCCGTGGGCTGGGCCGGGTTGGCAAACGCCGGCGCGGTGGCCGAGCGCAGGGCGTCGATGCCCAGGCCTGCGGTCAGCAGTTCGTCGCTGCCGCGATGCACGGTTTCCCGCCACTGCTCGAACACCGGAACAGCGGTAGTGGGGCGGGGCGGGGCGGCGTGGGTGCTGGAGATGCTGCCCAGAAGCAATGGCAGCGCGGCGCACAGCAGCATGACGGGGCGGTGGATGTTCATTGCTCCACCCTAACCATCCGGGCGGCGCACGCCAGCGTACCTTGGTACCCGTGCCCAGGCGCAGGCGATTTGCTAACCTCGGCTGGACATGCCGACCCTGCTTATCGCCGATGACCACCCATTGTTCCGCGCGGCGCTGCATCGCGCCGCTGAAGAAGCGGTGGCTGACCTGCAGATCAGCGAGGCCGATTCGCTGCACGGCGTGCTCGAAGCGATCGAGAACCAGCAGATCGATCTGATGCTGCTGGACCTGCACATGCCGGGCAACCACGGCCTGGCCGGACTGGCGACCATACGTGCGCTGCAACCGGGGCTGGCGATCATCATCGTTTCGGCCAATGAAGAGCCGCACGTGATCCGCCGCGCCATCGACCTGGGCGCAGCCGGGTACCTGCCCAAGAGCTCCGGCCTGACCGACCTGCAGTCCGCACTGCAGACCGTGCTGGAAGGTGAGCGCTGGATACCGGCGCTGCTGCGCGAGCCGGTGGCGCGGGTGGCGCCCTTCAGCAAGGACGCCGATCTTGCCGCGCGCTTGTCCAGCCTGTCCGCGCATCAGTACAAGGTGCTGAGCCTGGTGGCCGAAGGGCTGCTCAACAAGCAGATCGCCGACCGGCTGGGCGTGCAGTTGCGCACGGTCAAGGCACACATGACCCGCATCATGGGACGACTGGGCGTACGCAATCGCGCGCAGGCCATCCGCGTGCTGCACGAGATGGGGTTGACCGACCCATCCCGGCAGATCGAAGGCGCGCAGGACGCCTGATCCTTCGTCAGGTCCTTTCCGTGCTGGCCGTTGCCAGCAGGTGGTTGATCGCCCAGCGCAGCGCCAGCGGCTTGAACGGTTTGTTCAGCAGTGACAGGCCCACACTGCGCACCGCCTCGCGCGTGTCATTGCCGGTATCGGCGCTGAGGATCACCGTCGGCCGCGCGCCATGTACGGCGACGAGGCGCTTCCACAGTGCGACGCCGGTATCGCCCTCATCAAGGTGGTAGTCGAACAGCCACAGTGCCGCCTCATGTGCGGACGCGCCCAGCGCAGCGACATCACGCGCCGCGATGACATCGCAGCCCCAGGCAAGCAGCATCAGCCGCATTGCCTCCAGCGCCTCCGCATCGTTGTCGACCACCAGCACGCGGATGCCCTTGATGCTGCTGTTGCCAGCGGCGGGCTCAGTGCGTGGGGCCTCAGGCGGCGCTGCACGCGCCACGGTGATGGAGAAGGCCGAGCCGCGATCCAGTTCGCTTTGCAGTTCCAACGGTGCATGCAGCAGGTCGGCAATGCGGTGCGCGATGGTCAGGCCAAGACCGAGGCCCTGGCCATTGCTGCGGTCGCCACGGTGGAATTCTTCGAACACCACGGCTTGTTGCTCCGGCGCGATGCCGGGGCCGCTGTCATGCACGCCGATCGACAGTGCCTGACCGTGCCGACGAACGCCAAGCAGCACGCCGCCACGGCGGGTGTAGCGGATGGCGTTGGCCAGGAAGTTCTGCAGTACGCGGCGCAGCAGCAACGGGTCGCTGTGCACCCACACGCGGGTGCGCACATGGCGGAACTGCAGGCCGCGTGCCGCGGCCAGCACGGCGAACTCCTGCGCAAGCGGCTCCAGCACGGTCGACAAGGCGAACGGGCGCGGATCGGCCACCAGGCCACCGGCTTCCAGTCGCGAAATATCCAGCAGGCCCGACAGCAGATCGTCGGTGGAATCCAGCGCGCCGCGAATCTGGCGCAGGAAACTGTCCAGGAATTCCGATTCGATGTGCTGCGACATGGCGTCGGTCAACAGCTGCGCCGCATGCAGGGGCTGGATCAGGTCATGGCCGACTGCGGTCAGGAAGCGGGTCTTGGCCACGTTGGCCCGCTCGGCTTCATGCACGGCCTGTTCAAGCCGGGCGGTGCGGTCCTGCACGCGGCGCTCCAGGGTTTCGTTACTGCGCTTGAGCGCGTCCTCTGCCCGCCGGAACGCGGTGACATCGGTGAAGGTGGCCACATAGCCGCCACCGGGCATCGGGTTGCCTCGGATCTCAACGATGGTGTTGTCCGGGAAAATCCGCTCGGAAAGGTGCGGCGTGCCGCGCCGCATGTGCACCACCCGCCGCTGCAACGCCTTGTCGCGCGAGTCACCAGGGCTGTCGCCGATCTTCAGCTGTCCCAGTGCCCACGCCGTCAGGTTCGACACCGGCTGCCCCACCTGCAGCAGCTCCGGCGGGAACTTGAACAGCGCGGCGTAGCGGCTGTTCCAGGCCACCAGCTGCAGCTGCGCATCGACCACGCTGATGCCCTGGCTCATGTTCTCTAGGGCGGCCTCCAGCAGGCGCTGGTTGAAGCGCAGCACCTGGGTGGCTTCACCGACCGCGCGGGTAACAGCGTCCAGCGGCGCAGCGCCACCATCGCGTGCCGCCTCCACCAGCAGCCGCGCCATGCCTGCACCGACCACGGCGGTCAGTTCGCGCTCGATGGCAGTCACCCGGTCGTCGTCCAGCATCTGCCCGGCGTGCCCGTCCATCAGCTGCCGTGCCCGCTCCTGGCCGAGGAAGCGACCAGCCGTCTTGCGCAACGATGCAGCGGCCACCGCGTCGCGCTGCCGAGGCATCGGTGGACGCACCGCGCGCGACACCAGCACCACGGTTACCAGGTTGACGGCCAGGCTGGCGCCCATGCTGATGGCGATATGGCCCGGCTGCATGCGCAGCGAGAGCATCGCCAGCCAGTGCAGTCCGTCGGGACCGGCCGACGCCAGCGGGGCAGGGAGCACCATGGGCAGCAGCACCAGCCACAACCAGACCAGCGAGCCCAGTACGATGCCGGCGATGATGGCCGGGGAGGGCGTGCGCGGACGGTACACCGCCAGCAGCACCGCCGGTGCCAGCTGCGAGAGCGCGGTGAACGACATCAGGCCGAAATCGCTGAGCGCCTCGGTGCCGCTCATCGCACGGCTGTACAGCCACGACATCAGGAACACGGCGAGGATGCCGGCGCGCCGGAAGGCCAGCACCCGCGGTCGTAGATCCGCGCCGGTGTTGAAGCCATTGACGCCGCTCAGCAGGCGCGAGCCCACACCGTGGTTGCCGAGCATGATCGACAGGGTCAGCCCGGACAGGATCATCATGCCGGTGGCGGCACTCAGACTGCCCAGGTATGCCAGCAGTGCCAGCAGGTGATGGCCGCGCTCCTGCGGCAGGGCCAGCACGTACAGATCCGGCGTCATCGAGGGCGGCAGCTGCGCGGCACCGGCCAGTGCCATCGGCACCGACGGCAGGCCGATCAACAGCAGGTAGACCGGGAACAGCCAGCGCGCCGTCTTCAGGTCCGATGACTGGCGCAGCTCGACCACGCCCACATGGAACTGATGGGGCAGGGTGAACGCGGCCATGGCACCGAGCGCCACCATGGTCAGGTAATCCGGCACCACTGCCGGCGGCGGCAGGTGCGCCATCTTCTCAAGCAGCGGCGTGCCTGCCTTGTGCACCGATAGCGCGGCATACAGGCCAATGGCCAGCAGTGCCGTCAGCTTCAACAGTGATTCCAGGCCCAGCGCGACCACGATGCCGCGGTTGTGCTCGGTCGCCGACGCCTTGCGTGCACCGAACAGGGTGGTGAACGCCGCCATCGTCAGCGCGAACCAGAACGACACGTCCAGCTGCCAGCCAACGGGTGCGAACTGGTCACCGAGCAGGGCGGCAAGGCCCTGGCTGACCGCTTTGAGCTGCAGCGCGATGTAGGGAATGATGCCGAACAGCGCGACCAGGGTGATGGTGATGCCCAGCCCTTGGTCGGCGCGCAGGCGCGCGACCACCAGGTCGGCGATGGTGGCACTGTTGTGCTGCTTGGCCAGCCGCCCCAGCCGCACCAGGAACGGCAGGCCGAAGGCAAAAATGAGGGCCATGCCGATCAGTGTCGGCGGAATCGGGAAGCCCCATTGCACGCCCTGCGAGGCAGCCCCGTAGTAGGTCCACGCCGTGCAGTGCACGCCCAGTGACAGCGCGTAGATGGCTGGCCATACCTTCGACAGCCGATGCCCCTGGCGTTCCCCCCACAGGGCGACGCCGAACAGCAGCACGGTCCACGCGATGCAGGCGAACAGGACGATGGAGGGCGTCAACATCGCTCCAGTGTAGAGAGAACCGCGGCCGGCGGGCAGCCGGCCCGCCCCGCGCGGGAGGACGGTGCGGCGCTAGTCGGCGAGCACGATCAGCGACAACTGTTCGGCGACCACGGCTGTCTCGCCGGCGGGAACCACTTCCACGGTCTTGTGCTGGGTCAGCAGCCACTGCCCGGGCCTGCGCGCTTCCAAGGACATCAGCTGCGAGCGTACCCGTACCTCGGAACCGCTCGGCACCGGCGCCAGGAAGCGGACCTTGTTCAAGCCGTAGTTCAGTACGTGGGCGATGCCGGGAAAACCGGCCAGGGCCGCCACGTCGTCCTCTACGGTAAGCGAGAGCAGAAGGAACCCATGGGCGATGGTCTGCCCGCCCGGCAGGCCGGTCCGTGCGCGGGCAGGATCGGTGTGGATCCAATTGTGGTCACCGGTGGCCTCGGCGAAGGCATCGATGCGCGACTGCGCGATGCGCGTGCTGCCGCTCAGCCGCTCGCTTGCCGCCCATTGGTGCAGGGCCTGCAGGGCGGCAGGCAGCGCATCCCTCGACACGCCGGAACTCATCGCACGCGCTCCAGCAATGCCAGGATCGCGTCACGCGCCTCGGGCTCGGACAGCATCGGTGCATGACCCACCTCCGGTACTTCAACGAGGCGGGCATTGGGCGACGTGGCAGCCATCTGCTGCGCGACATCGGCAGGCAGGATGTCCGACAGCGCCCCACGAACCACCAGCACCGGCACGCGTGCGGTCAGCCCACGCACCGCGCGCCATAGTACCGGGCGCAGCAGCCACAGCAGCCACGGCCGCGTGGTGCGGATCACCGCCGGGTCGTAGTCCAGTTCCAGCAGGCCATCGCTGCGCTGGCGGAACGTGCGTACGGCCATCGCACGCCAGTCGTCGCTGGTGAAGCGCGGGAACGCGGCCTTGCCGATGGACTCCACATAGGTCGTGGCCTGTGCCAGGTCCATCGGTGGCACGGGCTTGCCGGCGTACTTGCCGATCCGTGCCAGCGCTTCGCGCGGCACCTTGGGGCCGGCATCGTTCAGAACTGCCGCGGCGATCAGCCCGGGCGCACGCGAGGCCAGGGTGATGGTGACCAGCACCCCCAGCGAGGTGCCGACGAATACCGCCTTGTCGATGTTCTGCGACCGCAGCAGCGCCACCATGTCGTCGGCATAGGTGCGCGGGTTGTAGCTGGACGGGTCCGATGCGCGTTCCGAACCTGCGCGTCCTCGCAGGTCAACCGCGATCACCCGCCAACCCGCAGCAGTCAGCGATGCGGCCAGCGCATCGAAGTCGGCGGCATTGCGGGTCAGGCCGGGGATGCAGACCACGGTGCCGCGCGCCGGCTGTGCGCCTGCAGGAGCATGGTCACGCGCATGCAGGCGCAGGCCATCGTCACTTTTCCAGTACAGATCATCGTAAGACGGTGTCATGCAGAAGCTTCCTAGAAATCGTAACGGACGCTGAGGCTATATTGGCGCGGCGGCCCATAGAAACCAATCAGCGTGCCGACCGCCGGAATGTTGTAACCGGTGGTGCGGTACTCCTTGTCGGCCAGGTTGGTACCCTGCAGCGAGAAGGTCCAGGCATCGTCAAGCTTCCAGGTCACGCCGGCATTGACCAGCCCGTAGCCGTCCTGGCGGATCACCGGGCTCAGATCGGTGGTCGGCCACACTTCACTCTGGTAGCTGTAGCTCACCCGTGCGGACAGGTTGCTGCCATTGGCCAGGTC
>NZ_JBFTOJ010000124.1:0-12648 GCF_056397905.1 Stenotrophomonas sp. 05L414_2 | reverse complement strand
CCTCTTTCCTGGAGGAGTCAAGCCAGGGTTCATGGCCACGATCGTCGGAGAGACTAATGTCATCACCGATCCATACACTGAATCGCCGGATAAGCTCGTCCGTAACAGCGTCACGATCAAGATCGGCTGCCCACCTTCGATTCATCATCAGCACCAGGCTGATCTTCTCGTCAATCAACGTAGGAGTGATCGGTCCTGAATCCTTCTCGCCAGCCAGAAGCTCCTGGACAATCTTGATAACGCTGCTTTCGCTTGAGTCACTCATGGTTCTCTCTTCAGTCCTTGGAGATGTTGTCCGGCAAATTTTTGACCAGCTCTGAGTGGAGATCGAAGGGTTCGGTTCTTAGAAGCTGCCGCTTTGCCATGCTTGGCGACATGCCCTTCTTCTCCACCAGGCTCCGGTAGATCACATTGAGAACCTCTCGAACTGAGTCGTCGGGCTCCCCTGTGAATCCCCCCTTTGCATGCTCTCCGCTTTCCGCAGCTTCAAGCCAGATTCTCTGCACGGGGATAGTTTCCTCGAGGACACGCAACATCGCTTCAACCTTGGTGCCGTACGCTGCGTCATCCAGCAGTTCTTTCACCGCTGCGTGCGTACGGTCGACACGGTAGCGTCGACCTGTCGCCGTGTCTCTCGACTGCCACACGGGTACAACCTCGTCGCGGCGGCCCAGCGATGAATTCGAATGCGCCCGATGCAGGAATACCTTGCGCGCCCTGTCGCGCGCGTCTTCGGCCAAGCGGTAGAGCTGATCCCGCAGTGCAGCGGGAGGATGAGCGGATGACTTGCGGATGTCGATCTTCCATTGCGCATCAAGATCGTTGGGCAGGTCCAGCCGGATGCGTGCGAGCCTGTGAGCCTCGTCCTTGGACCAGGAGCGTCCACGTCCCAGGCCGAGCCAGCTGCCTGCAACCAAAAGTCTCCGTCCACGATAGATGTAGAAGCCTTGCTGACTCGACCATCCCTCGGTTCCGCCCGCTTCAGCGTAGGCCTTGTCGTTGAGGCGGTCCTTGTGGGGCAGCACGAAGGCTTGGCTGGTGATTCTCAGACCACCTTCGCCAACGTTCGACTCGGGTGACCTCCAGGTTGCCGGATTTGACGACAGGAATGGGTCCCATGGTCTAACTGCTTTCCCGTTGAGCCGCAGCTCAATGCCGGGGCCGCTACCGTCAAGATAGCGGTGGAAGATCATCGCGAGGTGGCGCTCCACGTCGTCAATGAGGTCAAGGAAATGCCTGCTTGTGAAGCCTTCAGTGACAATCCGATCGAGTTGTTCCCACAGGACTACTGTCCCTGATGACTGGGCAGTGTGCTGTACCAGGCGTGGCTCTGAGGATGACTCGGGTCCATCAAGAAGGTGCCACTCGCCATCAGGATCTGAAGCAAGAACATCCAGATCCCAGCGCAGGCAGCTCGATTGACCATCCTTGATGCTCAGAACGGTCAACCTTCTGGCTTGTGAGAACGATGCTGTCTTGAGTCCCAGGCCAAAGCGACCCAAGTCCGAGGCCGCCCGTACGTCCAAGGGGTTGCGGTCGCCGAGGAGCATTGCGCTGAATAGCTCAGCATCGTTCATGCCTCTGCCGTCATCTGCAATGGATATCCAGCTGTCTACGCCATTCCAATTGAACCCGACCTCTACTTGGCCCGCGCCAGCGGAAATGCTGTTGTCCACCAGGTCCGCCAGCGCCGTGGCCGTCGTGTAACCCAGGCCGCGCAGTGCCTCAACCATGGCGTCAGCCCTGGGGGGAGCATTTCGGCCTTGCGGCCTACCCCTACTGTTCTGCTGCATCGTCAGCCTCCGGCTTTCCATTGACCAACTCCCTGAGACGCCGCGAAGGGTGGCGCATCAGTCTTAGCGCCTTGGACTCAATCTGACGTATCCGCTCTCGAGTTACGCCAAAGACCTGGCCGACTTCCTCCAATGTCTTGTCGTTGCCGTCGATCAATCCAAACCGATGTCGGATGACTTCAGCTTCTCTTGAACCAAGCGCACTTAGGCAGTCATCGATCGCTCGCCTACGCAAATATCCATCAGTGACTTCCTCAGGCGGCTGAAAGGTATCTGGAGTGGCGATGACCAAATCTGCTGTCTCATCCTGCTGGTGCCAAGAGACCGCGTCGTGCGCCACATTCAGCAACTTTGCTACATCCCCAACTGATAGATCGCAGACCTTGGCGATGTCCTCGGCGCGCACGTCATCGAATGAGTCTTCACGGAGGACTCTGGCTGCCTTTGAAACCTTGTTGACCTTTTCCATGACGTGTATGGGCAACCTTATGACACGCGCTGTGTCTCCGATGGCCCGTCCAACGGACTGTTTCAACCACCACATTGCATACGTAGAAAATTTGTTGCCCCTTGCGTAATCGAATCTGTCGATAGCCTTGAGCAGGCCTATCAGGCACTCCTGAATGCGATCCATGCGTGGCAGCGTGCTCCACGCGTGGCTGTCTGCCACGTGCACTGCGAGTCGAACGTTTGCATGGAACATCTCGAGCTCAAGGCGCGACAGACGCTGCACCGCTCTACGCAGTAGTACGCTTGTGCACCCAGCTGCCCTGAACTCCTTGTCAAACCGTTTAACGGTCGATGAGGTCAGCTCCAGCGCAGATACTGCGGCCAGTGCATCCCTAGCAAGACCTTGGTTGTCTGGATCTTCCTGGAAGGCGAAACATCCGCAGCGTGCGCTTTCCAGCATGTCGCTCAGGTTGAGTCCGCTGACGGGCTGGGCCGGGGCTGGATCATCATCGGCGTCATCCGTGGCGTCGAGAAGATCGCTGGCGGGCTCATCGTCTTCGCTGCTGATGTGGCTGATTTGGCCGACTGAGACGCGACCCCGCTCAAAGTCTGTGGCTAGGCCTGCTATCGACGCGACAGCATGGGGGCTCTCTGCGATGGCGCGATACGCATCCTTGAGGGACAGGTCCAGCAAAAGCCCAATTCGTTCTTCGCCCGTACGGTCAAGCAGAACAGACGACTGGGCAATCTTTGCGAAGTGGAAGTAGGGATCGTTCGTCATGGACGCGAGATCCTGCATGAACTGCTCCAATTCACCGGTATCGCTGTCCGATGCTGGTTCGCTCTCCTGTTCTAGATGCAGAGGAGGTAGCCACTCATCATCGTCTTCCGGTACGGCGTCAATCTGGCCCATAAGGACAGTGAGCTGGCGAAGTACATCGCCCCTCTCATCGCCTTCAATCTCACGGGAGATGATCTCAAGGTCAAGGGGATTGAAGTTGCCCTCCATCCGGGCGCGATGAACTAGCGCTTCGAAGAGTCCATGTGTCGAGCTGTGATTGAGCTCCCGGACCAGTGAAATTTCGGCGTGACTTGGCAGTAGCTTCGCCAGGTCATTCCAGTCCTCATCGTTATCGACAATTACGTGCCTGGAAATCACCTCCTGCACGATCTGTATTGTCGATCGAAGCGAGGGATCCTCTAGCGGCGCTTCGGTCGTGTCTTCTTCCTCCCAAGTGGCAAAGAACTCGGATTCGAATTCAGCATCGTCGGGAGAGGAGTTTTGTGTGGAATCAGTGGCTCGCGTTTGAGCAGATTCCTCGGCCTCATCATCACGTTCATTGCTCCAGAGGCCGTCCAGCGTGGCTGGTGAATCGTCAGCCTTCTGGACTGCGAGCCGCTGAACTTCGAGAGCATGCTCCGAAATCAGGCGGCAGAGATCCAGATGTCCTTTGGAAGCGGCGAGCACATGTAGTGTCCGCCCCTGCTGGTCGCGTGCCTCTACGTCACCCCCGAGTTGAAGGTAGCGCAGAACATGCTCCGCATCGCCGCGAAGCGCGGCGAGTCGAAGGAGCGGCTTCAGCGATGATTGCCGCTTGTCCCCGGCGCTGGCTTCACTGCCAGCCCGGGTAACTGTAGAGCCCAGGGACTCCATTTCCCCTTGATTCATTGGTTCCCCCTGTTGAACCTTTCGCCTAGCTGAGTATCGACCACACGACTCGGGCGATCTGTCTGGCAATCAAAGGCGGAACTGCATTTCCGACCTGTACAAATTGTTGAGTCCTATTGCCGAGGAAAACATAGTCGTCCGGGAACGACTGCAACCGAGCGGCCTCTCTGACAGTGAGACTTCGGCACTGGCGAGGATCCCAATGGATGAACGCGTGACCATCTCTCGAAAGGTGGCTGGTCACCGTATTGGAAGGCTTGCCCTTGAGCTGAACGCGGAAGCGATCCGAGAACGAACCACTTTCCCAGTTCAAGTGATCAGGCGCGAGCTTCTTTGGGAAGTCACGGCTGGTCGGTGATCTGTCGTGCTCGCGCGCGAATGCCGCGCAGAAGAGGTAGCGCCCGAGGTCGGATTTCATGTGTCCCCGAGTCTCGTGGTTGAGCACGGAGTGCTGCGAGTCGCTCTTGAGCTGCTTGACGTAAGGGTTGCTGTCCTGGGTGTACTTGACCGAGCCGCGCGGAAGCCCGCCGGATGGAACAATCGAGCTGAGCTTCTCGATCAGCTCTGGATGGGATTTGCCCAGAATCCGGACCAAGCGATCCCTCTCCGATTCCATGGCCTTCCGCCATTCTTCGGGATCGTCCTGTTTGCGGCTCAGTCCGCTTCTCAGCCGGGGAAGCCCCTCTAGGGCTTTCTTCACACTGACCGGCTCTGCGGCATTGAGGCCGGGCAAGTCCTCGATTCCATCGGGAAGAAGATCTTCCCGGACACCCATGATGATGACCCGGTGTCTCGCCTGTGGAATTCCATGGTTCTCACACTTGATGATGAATGCAGACGGATCCTCCGCGACAAGTTCGCTGGTCCGCTTCTGATTCGCCTCAACGTGGATAGGAAGAAGCACATAGCGATACCCGTTCTTTCCCCCCTTCTTTTCCCTTTTCAGGGCTGCAGCAGGGTCGGAGAGATCGCGCATGATTGCAGCGAACATCTCCTTGTTGCCAACCTTGGAAGTCAGGATTCCCTTGACGTTCTCCATGATGAAGACAGCGGGGGAGAACTCGTCAAGAAGACCCAGGTACTGCTTGTAGAGGAAATGCTTCTTGTCCCCTTTTGAGGAGAATCCCTCCACATGCCGCTGGCGAGCCCGGCCCACGACGGAATAAGCCTGGCACGGGGGGCCTCCGATGAGGATCATCTTTTCGTACTGATCCTTGACCTCGTTGATCCGTGAATAGAGGGCCTGATTGTCCCGTTCTTCTCCCAGGGTGAGGTTGAGCGCCTCGCTCTCGGCTTCAGCCCACAGGTCACTCCATCGACCGTTTCCGAAATGTGCTGCCGGAGGAAGGGCCTCGCCCTTCGCAATTTCATCCAGATAGTCGTAGTACTCTCGCGGGACCTGGCCTTCCTGCCGGATGAGCAAGCGATAGAAGGCCCTGAGACGGAGAGTCGAGTGCGCAGACTTCTCCATTTCAGCGGATACCGCGAGTTCGAAGGGGTACTTGGCACCTTCTTCGGGCTTGAAGCTGCTGAACCCTTCGCCGAGGCCACCGGGGCCGGCAAAGATGTCAATTACACCGATGGGCTTACGTACTGCGGTCAAGACGGAGTCTCTGCTAGATGGTTGATGTGATGAGCCCGGCTGTTCGATCAGCACTGATGTCGAGAATCAGGGCCAAGAACACCAAGCCGGAGGTCACTGTCCGAAGGCACCTTTGGGCGCGCGGCTTCCGCTTTCGACTTCATACGAAGGGCCTCGCAGGAAAGCCTGACCTTGTGCTTCCGAAATGGAAGGCTGCAGTGTTCGTTCACGGGTGCTTCTGGCATCGCCATGAGGGTTGCCCTTTCTTCAGACTTCCGAAGACACGAGCAGGCTTCTGGGATGCAAAGCTCTCCGCCAATCGGCAGCGCGACCTGGCGGTAGTAGGGGCGCTTCTGGACATGAGCTGGCGCGTGGCAGTTGTATGGGAGTGCGCTATCCGACTCGACTCGAGTGTCGCGAGTGATCGCCTTTCGGAGTGGATATCCAGTGATCGCAAGGAAATAGAGATCCTGGCCAGCGACGGCACAGTAATCTGTGGAGACTTGGATAGCGGTCAACCGTGAAAAATCCATCTGCCTACGACCATTCCCTTGTTCATTTTCGCGTTCAGAAAGGGTGGTCGCTTTTGATCCAAGATGCCGGCCCCAATCTGTCTGCGGCAGGGTTCAGTGCTCCACTCTGAATGTCTGAGCCGCGCCCCCCGACGCCTGACGGAATCATACCAGGGTGGAAGCCCCTATCGCAGATTCTTTAGTAGCGCAGGGCTGTCAGAGCGGGGGCGCCGAATGCCTGCGCCGCAGGAGTCAGGTGCTGGTACTCCATGACCGCTCGCTTTGGGCAGCCGAAGGCAAGCCGGGCAGGCGTCTCCAGAGCCTTGCTGGAGCTTGGTCGGCTCCGACTTCACCGACCTCGTGAGCAGGAAGATAGGCGGGTCACGTGGGCGTCTAACTTGCCGGGACGGCCAAATCASTCGCGTTGTGGGTGTTCATAGGGGGAGGCCGGACGGGAGCTTGTCTAGCATGCTCACGCACTCAGGTTGAGGATCACTATTCCCCCAAAATCCGCCCACTCCAATGCAACATCAGCGGCACAGCGCACGGAACATCAATCCACCTGTCCGCAAACAGCACAATCCTAAGCTGCTCCATCGAGTTGTCCACCAACATTACAGGCGTGCCGTGGCAACTGACCACGAAGTACCTCTTCCCTGGGTGCCACGCGTCCCGCACCACGCCCCCGCGTACCAGCCGCACGGCGTCCTCGCGCATGACAGCGAACTCGGCATCAGACACCTTTCGCAGCGTCCACAGGTTCAGCCCAATCCTGGGCACAAACCAGTTGGCGATCACCGCAGACAGTATCGTCAGCAGGACAACGGCATAGATCACAAGCCTCATTGGAAGCTCTACAAATAGCTGACGGACAACAAGGCGAGCGGGACGCGACAACGCGTCAGCAGCCCGCAGCGTGGCGGCAGATGCCCGAGCCCATCCGGGCTACTCCCGAACCCGTAACCGCTCAATCACCTGCGCAGTCAGCCCCACGCACGCCATCATCAACCCTTCCATCACCCGGTCCCCCAGGTACTCCTCAGGCGCGCCGTTCTGCCGCGTGCGCTCCGCAGCCAACAGCACCTCCTGCACCACGCGCAGCCCCGCCAGCGCGCAATCCGCATCTGCCAGTTCAAGACAGCGCCCAGGCAATTGATGCCGCTCTGGCCAAGGCTGGCCATCCGCCGCCGCACCGGTACCGATGCGATGCAGCGTGGCGACAAAGGCRTTGGGATCGACGGACAGTTCGCGCTCGGCGTCGGTGTTGTCCGGATCGTAATGCGCGTGCAGGGAACGGAAATCCGATGTGTTCATGGCAATGCTCCGTACAGGACAGACAGCAGCGCCACCGATAGAGGTGGCGGACGATGCGTGGCTCGAAAACCGGTGAATACCCAAGCCGGCGGGCCCGAAGGCCCCCACGCACCGCCCGCCATGGAACGCGAACGGATTGCCAGCCGGCGCCATCCGAAGATGACGCCGACTGACAAGCGCAAAGCACTGGGTATTCAGACGGGTTTTCGAGGCCCGCGCCACCGGTGCTCGGTGGCACGCCAAGATGTACCCGCGCAGATGCCAAATGCCAAGAAGTCGCAGGCCATTGAGGCCGCAAGTGCTGACGCTTACGGCATTGTCGCATGGCCGCTACGTAGCGAATCGATTGCGGGGCAGCGGTTTCGGCGGAAGTTAAGGTGTCCCTTGTATCCGCGTATCAACGCACGGTTCGGCGCGTGGCGCCGTTCCAATCGCGACAGATCGTTCAGAGATGCAGGGCAGGGAGCAGGACGAAAGCGTCACCACTCAGATGCGTCGCTCAACAATCTGTCGCGGCCATAAAGCATTGGCGTGCAGGCCAAAGTAGTCCCGAAACACGTGTCCCCGCGGCCGCCCCAGACCTCCTCCGCCTGCCCCGAAGCAGCGCGGAGGAGTGGATGGCTCAGGTCTCAGCCATGGGGTGCCGCGTGCGCGGCAGCTCCGGCGGGCGGCTGCCATGGTTCATCACCTCGCGCACCTGGTGCTCCTGTGCGTAGAACTGGTTGGCGCAGTCCTGCGCTTCGCGAGCGTAGTCCTGCATCACGCCAATCACTGCATTGCTGGCATCGTGCTGCAGATCCACGGCAGTCAGATGCCGCGCGCCACCGTGCATGAACGCCACGGAGGTCACCTGGGCCACGCATACCTCCACCCGGGTTGGTCCGAAGCGCACCGCGCCCTCGGCCAGCGTGCCGTTGCCCGCGTACGCATTGCCCGCCACCCGCTGGCCGCGATGATAGGTGCCGACGTAGCGGATGCGGTACAGCGTGGATTGGAAATCGACGCGATTCCACAGCTTGTGTGCCGATGCCATCGCAAACTGTGCAGACGCGACGAAGGCCAGTGCCACCAGGCCGACCATCGCGTTGCCGCTGCTGCGCGCATACACAAAGGCCAGCACCACCCCCACAACGCCCAGCAGCAGGCCGAACAGCCCCAGCGCCAGCAGTGGTTGCTGGCTGGGCGACTGCCATGCAGCACGGAATGCCGAGATCAGCCCCGACGCGCTCTGGTCTGCACGTACGCTCGGTTCTTCTTCCACCAGCAGTTCGCCATCGAAGGTGTCCTTGCTGACGTTGTGCTCATGCACATAGCGATGATGAGGCTGCGGAATGCGGCTGGAAAGCCGCAGCAGGAGGCCGCCGCTGAGGTCTGCCATCTGCATCTTCTCATCCACGATATGCCGTGCTGCCGACGCGCTGTAGCTGCCCGTCTGGGAGATCAGTGCGACTGTGAACAGCGCGCTGGCAATGAGGCCGCTACCGAGCACAGCGAGGGTGGGCAGCACGACCGTGGAAACCGCGAACGGCGGGACGGGTACCTGTACCGGCGAAAGCGTGATGGCCAGCGGCCCGGCAATGGAGACCAGCAGCAGCGTGACGATGGCCGGCCAGCGCGGTGCGGGAACGTTGTTGCTGGCCGCATCCAAGGCGCCCTTGCGAATGGCCGACAACGTTGCGAACGGGCGCAGCAGCACCACCGAGACAATGAAATAGAAGCCCGCCATCCACGCGAAGGCGGTTGGCTGCGCAAAGACCCACGCCAGGCCGAAGCTGACCAGCACCGCGGCCAGGTAGATTGCCCGCTGCAGCTGCAGCTCGGCGTGCCAGCGGATGGTAGGTGGCGCGTTGATCAACTGCGGAACCAGGCCATAGAACATGGACAGCAGCGCACCCGAGGGGCGCTGCCGCACCGGAATGCCGTTGTTGATGACGTTGAGCAGGTAGTTGCGATGCTCGGATTCGCCGCTGGGCAGGGCAATCAGCCCCGAATCACCGGGTACAACGGTGAAGCGGAAATAGCGCATGGCCTCGCGGATGTGCACGCCACCGAACAGCAGCAGCGTGATGCCGGTGACCAAGCGCCCGATGGCACCGATGCCCATGCTGCGAACCTGATCGGCATTGGTAACGCTGAGCAGCAGGATGAGGCCGAACAGTAGCGCAAATGCACCCAGCGCGAGATGCAGGGTGTTTGGYAGTCGCATGGGATTGATGGTGACGGCCTGTGCAGGCGGCGTGCTGTACTCGGTGCTCATCGGAATCTCGAAAGGACGCTCGAACGGCAATAGCGGCCGCCTTCCAGGATTCTTGAGAGATTCAGGGGTTTGTGGGAATCAACGCCCGCGCGCCTCAAATATCACGCGGACCCGCGCACGCACCGCGATGGCCGAACCGTCGTGCACGACAGGCTCGAAGCGCCACTGTTGGAGCGCATCCAGCGCCACACGATCCAATTCCCGCATGTATGTTGACCGCGCAACCATCACGCTGCGCACTTGCCCTTCGGTGCCGATGTCCACCACGAGGATCGTCTCCGCCGGGTGTGGCAGAGGCGCTGCATCTGGCGGAACGTGCGGGGCGGGGGAAGTCAGTACCTTTGGCGGTGGGAGTGCCGGAAGCTCGGGGTTGTCGCCAGGCTCGATGAAGAGCGTGGTTGAGACCTTCGTCAGCCCCGATGGCGAGGGGGCTGTGGAGTGCGCGCGCGGCGTCGAAGCGCAGCCGGTAAGCGCAAGGGCGGCGGCTACCATGACGACGCGAGCGGCCATGATGTTGAAAGCAGTTGGGCTGGGCATCTGCTCAGCATAGTAGCTGCATCGTCGCTTGCGTCATGGCTTAAGGACTCGCCAACGCATGGCTGCTCCCAGTAGACATTCCCACCCCAGCGCTGGGATGTGTGAAGCCAGTTCAGGTCCTGCAGGCCGGTGCGGTGTATAAACTGCCGACAAGTGAGTGCCCGAATGTGAGGAACGGATGCGACACCCACTGAGGCCATGGATGGTGCTGTTGCCCCTGCTTATGGGCGGCTGTGGCACCCAGGCACCCCAGATGTATGGCGATGGTTTCCCCCTCGCCAAGCCAATGGATCTAGTCCACGCAGGTGCAACGGTAGAGGCGCGTTTTGAACTGCCGCCGCCCTGGGAGAAGGACCCCAGACCTCGCACGTTCCTGATCGGCTTCCGTACCGGTGGGCCTGCCAAGCGTCCGGACATGAAACAGGGAGATGTCGACTTTCTTGAAGACGCCCGGATTCCCTTGAAGGTGCGGCTGTGGAAGCTGGATGGCAACACCGAGATGCCCATCGCGCTGCACGCCTTGAATCGCGATCTGCCCGCTGTGTGGCAGGGCAGCCGATATCAACCGGCCAAGGGCGATGTATTCGAATACAGGAATGCCGTCGGCGCGGATTCGAACAGTCTGGTTAATGCAGGAAAGTACGATATGTCACTGGCCTACCGGGAATACGAGGTGGCCCGTGCCGATTCTGGAAATCTGACAGCCGGGAAGTACCGGCTGAAAGTGACCAGCCTTCAGGGCAACCCGGAAGTTGCACATCTCAACATCGAGCTTCTCGTCGCCAACTACAACGTGAAGTAGAGCCGGTGCCAGCCAAGGCTTCGCGCGTGGCGATCACCCCATACTCGCCGCCCGTGCCCTCACTTCCTGCTGCATGCGCTCCTCCTGTGACTGCTGCTCAAGCTCACGGCTCATGGCGCGCTGCTGGGCATCCTGGCTCACGCTCTCGTACTGCTGAAGCGATTGCTCGACTGGTGTCTGAGCGGCCTGCGCTGTCGGCATCGAGGCCCGTGCATGCGAAGGATCATTCAACTCGCCCTGCACCAGAAATACCGTGTGTCCGGCAGGGTTCTGCACGGTCGCGTTGCTCAGCAGCACGTGGTCTACGCGCGACAGATCGTTGTCTTTGGCCAGCACCAACAGGCTGGCGCTCATCCGCTCGCTGATCGCGTCGAAGCTGCGCCCGTGTTTGGCATCCAGTGCCGCAACACCGTCGCGTATCTGCTCGTAGAGCGGGTGGTCAGGGTGACCCGGCGACAGCGGGCCACCTGCGGTCTGGGAATCCTCCACGGCCTTGCGTGCCTGGTCGTACGCCGCATGGGCGGGGTGTTCCTGCTCCTGCACCACGGCGGGGATAGTCGGTTGTTCGCGTTGCTGTCCCTCTGCCTGCGGCAGGGGAGGGGATGGCGACCGATGGACCGATTGCATCCTCGCCATGTCCTCCACGGTGGTGGTGGAGGTCAGCACCATGCGGTTGCCCGCTGCAGTGCCGAAGGACGCGATGGCGCTGTCCGGGCTGGGCGCGTGTGTGCGTGGATCGGGCATCAGCTCCAGCGTGATGTCGGCCTGTTTTCCAACGGCGGCAAGATTCTGTTCAACTGCGGCGGTGGTGGCGGCAAGCTGCTCCTCGGTGCGCGGAATGCCATGTTTCGCGTACAGCGATTCCACCTGCCCGCGCACACCCTCAGGCGCGATGTGCACGGTGGCCTTGATCTGTTCGGCCATCCTGCCCATGTCCGCAATGCCGGCGTTCTGGCTCTGCCAAGTGATTTCCAGTTCATCGCCGACGTTGCGATTGGCCTGGCTGTTGTAGACCACGCCCTCGTGCAGCCACTGGCCATCCGCCTGGCGGCTGTAGCTACGGCCGTCGCTCGCACGCAGAGTGTTGGCGCTGTCCTGCGCATCGCGGATTGCCTGCGGGATGGACGGGTTCTGGGCGTCGCCGAAATCACTCCAACGGCCTTGCTCGTGGGCCACCATGTACCGCGCGGCCACGGCCGCCTTGGTGTTGGCCGCGTTCTGTGCGATGACGGTGCGCGACTGCTCATCCAAGGCGGGTTCGCGTTCCGGCGGAACAGGCTCGCGGCGCGTGATGGGCGTGCGCCCATCTACGACCTCCTTTATCTCCAGCTCCCATTGCCGCGATACGGTGTCGCGCACGAACTCTCTTCCGGTCTCGAAGGCGCTGGGTGGCGGCTCTTTCAAGCCGCTGGCACTCAGTCGATAGGGATCCCGTGGCGGCGGAAGGTTGGCCAGGCCCAGCTCGTAGGAGGCGCGGGCGGCCTGCCAGTTCAATTGGCGCTCCAGCGTGCCAGTGGCCACATAGTCGGCGCTGAAGGTGACATCGGCGCCCTGCGCCGTTTGTACTGGCCGTACTTCCACGCCAGTCCCCAGATCAGCGCTCTGAACTTGCTGTTGCTCGGCGCTGCGCAACCAGCGGCCATCCGGGTCTGCCGGGTTGCGCGCCCAGGTGCGCTGCAATGGATCCTGCTGGATATAGACCCGCTCGATGTCCTTCTGTTCGGCCCACTTC
>NZ_JBFTOJ010000123.1:0-12798 GCF_056397905.1 Stenotrophomonas sp. 05L414_2 | reverse complement strand
GGTCCGGTGGCGGGGGACGCTGCAAGTACGCCCATGTAAGCTCGGTCGCCGCATCCATGCGGCTCACGCCCCCGCMACCGGACCCACCCCGCCTTCGACAGATTTTCGCGATCTGTCGGAACCGCGTTCTGTGTTGCTGTTGGCAGGTGTCGACCTTGGTCGACCAGTAGATCCACGCCACGCGTGGATGCTTTTCGAGATATTCGATTTCCAATGGAGATTCATCCACGCATGGCGTGGATCTACTGCAGATCGCGGAAATCCGACACCGCCCCGCCATCCCACGGAATACCTGCTGTTGCTGTTGCCGTCGCCCTTGCTTCGGCCTCTGCAGGTGCAGGGCGCAGCCCTGCCGAACCCTCTACTCCGCTACTTCTTCTACCTGGCGCGGCTCGGGCTTGGTGTCGGGCAACTGCCAGAAGATCAGCGTCGACGTGAGCGTGATCGCGCCCACGCACAGGAACGTGGCGTGCAGCGCAGCCGTGGCGCCGTGGCCTTCCAGCTGCGTGCCGAATGCGGCCAGCAGGCTGCCTGCGGCGGCTGCACCGAAGCCGGCGGCGAGCATCATCACCATCGACAGCAGGCTGTTGCCGGAACTGGCGAACTCGCGGTCGAGGTCGCGCAGGGTGACGGTGTTCATCACGGTGAACTGCAGCGAATTGACCGCACCGAAGAACGCCAGCTGCAGCAGGCGCACGGCAAGGTGCTGGCCCGGTGTCATCAGGATGAAGCTGGCCATCGCCAGGCCGACCAGCACGGTGTTGGTCATCAGCACGCGGCGATAGCCGTAGCGTTCAACCAGTTTCACCGCCAGCTTCTTCGACACCATGCCTGCGGCGGCCACCGGCACCATCATCAGGCCGGCGTTCATCGGCCCGAGGCCAAGGCCGACCTGCAGCAGCAGCGGAATCAGCATCGGCATGGCACTGCTGCCGATGCGCGAGAACAGGTTGCCGAGAATGCCGATGCGGTAGCTGGGCACGCGGAACAGTGCAAGTGAGAACAGCGGTGCCGTTGAATTTGCCGCGTGCAGCCAGTAACCGACCAGCGCGGCCAGGCCGGCCACGGTCATCAGCATCACCAGCGCGTGAGGTGTACCGAGCCCGGAAATCCCATCCAGTGCCAGCGACAGCACCACCATCGCAAAGGCCAGCATGGCGTAGCCGCGAAGGTCGAACCGGGTGCGGTGGCTGGCGTAGTGGTCGGGCATGATCTTCATCGCCGCGATGAAGCCGATGACGCCGATCGGCAGGTTGATCAGGAACACCCAGTGCCACGAGGCGATCTCGACCAGCCAACCACCCAGCGTGGGGCCGATCAGCGGACCCACCAGTGCGGGAATGGCGATGAAGCTCATCGCACGCAGGAAGTCCTCGCGTGGCACCGAGCGCATCACCGCCAGGCGCCCGACCGGCAGCAGCATCGCGCCGCCGATGCCCTGCAGTACGCGCGCGGCCACCAGCTGGTGCAGCTGCTGCGCCATCGCGCAGGCCAGCGAGCCTAGGGTGAACAGGATGATCGCCACCAGGAAGGTGCGTCGGGTTCCGTAGCGGTCGGCGATCCAGCCGGAGGCGGGAATGAAGGTGGCCACTGCCAGCGCGTAGCTGAAGACCACCGACTGCATCTGCAGGGGGCTTTCGCCAAGGCTGGCCGCCATCGCCGGCAAGGCGGTGTTGACGATGGTCGAGTCCAGCATCTGCATGAAGATCGCCAGCGAAACCAGCCACAGCAGGGGACGCTGGCGGGTGTAGGTCGATGGCGCTGTGGACATGGGGCGTGGCCGGTGCAACGTGGGGGCGCCATGATCGCGCACTGCGGGTCACGGCGCGATCAACATCGCGCCGTGATTGCCTGCGCGATGCTCAGCGTTGGCTGTGTGCGTGCACTGCGTCGACCAGCACCTGTACATGGGCCGGGTCCATGTCCGGCGACATGCCGTGGCCGAGGTTGAACACATGGCCCTCGCGTGAACCACCGTTGCCGGCGGCATAGGTATCGAGCACGCGTGCGGCCGCCGCGGCGATCGCATCAGGCGAGGCATACAACGTGGTCGGATCCAGGTTGCCCTGCAGCGCTACGCGGCCACCGGTGCGGCGCAGCGCTTCGTCCAGGTCCAGCGTCCAGTCCAGGCCGAGCGCATCGGCGCCGGTCTGCGACAGCGCTTCCAGGTGCAGGCCGGTGCCCTTGCCGAACAGGATCAGCGGCGTGCGCTCGCTGCCTTCGCCGCGCTCCAGGCCTTCGGCGATGCGCTGCAGATAGCGCAGCGAGAACTCGCGGTACATTGCCGGCGACAGCACGCCGCCCCATGTGTCGAACACCTGCAGGGCCTGCGCACCGGCCGCGCGCTGCGCGCCGAGGTAGGCAATCACCGCGTCGGTGGTTACCTCCAGCAGGCGGTGCAGGGCCTGCGGATGGTTCAGCGCCATCGCCTTGATGCGCGCGAAATCCTTGCTGCCGCCGCCTTCGACCATGTAGCAGGCCAACGTCCACGGGCTGCCCGAGAAACCGATCAGCGGCACCTGGCCATCCAGTTCGCGGCGGATCAGGCGCACCGCGTCCATCACATAGCCCAGATCCTGCTCCATGTCCGGCACCGCCAGCCTGGCGATGGCCGCTTCATCGCGTACCGGGTGGCGGAACTTCGGGCCTTCGCCTTCGACGAAGTACAGCTCCAGGCCCATTGCATCGGGAATGGTGAGGATGTCCGAGAACAGGATGGCCGCGTCCAGCGGGAAGCGACGCAGCGGCTGCAGGGTGACTTCGCAGGCGATCTCCGGGTTCTTGGCCATGGCCAGGAAGCTGCCGGCCTTGGCCCGGGTGGCGCGATATTCCGGCAGGTAGCGGCCGGCCTGGCGCATCAGCCAGACAGGGGTGCAGTCCACCGGTTCGCGGCGCAGGGCGCGCAGCAGGCGATCGTTGCGGAGAGGGCTGGTCACAGTGGGCATTCCTTGGGCGAAAAGAGCAGCGGCGCAGTCAGTCGCCGTGCGAAAGAATCTGGAAGCCCCGATGCAGTTCGGCATCGCGGGCCTTGTCGTAGGCGTGGCGGGCTTCGTCGGCCGTCAGGTACAGCTCGCGCCGCAGCTGCGAGCGGGCGCCGACGCGGCCGGATTCACGCAGCAGTTCCCAGCCGCCGAACAGGTCCGGGACCAGGGTCAGGCGCAGGAAGCGCGGTGCCTGGGCACCGTCGGCGGGTTGTTGCAGGTGGACGTGCATGGCACCGATTGTAGCGGGGGCGAGGTGAGCCCTGCCGCAACGCTGATCCGGTAATGCCGGCCGCTGGCCGGCAACCTCATGAAACCTCCCAGGTAGCGCCGGGGCATGCCCGGCGAACGCGGAAGCGGTCAGCCTGCGCCCAGCACCTTCAGTACCGCCGCTTCATCCACGTCCGGTACGACTTCGGCGCGGCCCATGCCACGCCACAGCACCAGGCGCAGGCGACCGGCCACGTTCTTCTTGTCCAGGCGCATGCGGCCGAGCAGGGCCTGCGGGTCCAGCCCGGCGGGGATTGCCACCGGCAGGCCAAGCTGTTCAAGCAGCGCCTGCAGGCGCACCCGGTCGGCGTCGTCGGTCAGGCCCAGGTGGGTGGAGAGGCGTGCCGCCAGCACCATGCCCACCGCTACGGCCTCACCGTGGTTCAGCGCATCACGCCCCGGTGCCGAGTAGCCCTGTTCGGTTTCGATCGCGTGGCCGAAGGTGTGTCCCAGGTTGAGCAGGGCTCGCTCGCCCTTCTCGAAGGGATCGCGCTCGACGATGGCGGCCTTGTGCCGGCAGCTGCGGGCGATGGCCTCGGCGATGACCGCATCTTCGCCGGCCACCAGTGCGTCGGCATGCTGCTGCAGCCACTCGAAGAACACCGCATCGCCCAGCGCGCCGTACTTGACCACTTCGGCCAGGCCTGCGCGCAGTTCACGCGGCGGCAGGGTGGCCAGCACGCGGGTGTCGGCGATCACCGCACGGGGCGGGTGGAACGCACCGACCAGGTTCTTGCCGGCCGGGATATCCACGGCGGTCTTGCCGCCCACCGAGGAGTCGACCATCGCCAGCAGCGTGGTTGGCAGCTGCACGCAGTCGACGCCGCGCATCCAGCAGGCCGCGGCAAAGCCGGCGAGGTCGCCGACCACACCACCACCTAGGGCGAACACGCAGGCATCGCGGGTCGCGCCGAGTGCGGCCAGCGCCTCGATGACCGAGCCGAACTCGGCCAGGGTCTTGGAGGCTTCGCCGGCGGCCAGCACATGCTCACTCAGGATCAGGTCCGGGCGTGCGGCCAGCAAAGTTTGCTTGACGGCATCCAGATAGCGTGGCGCAACCTCGGTGTCGCTGACCAGCAAGACATGGCGGCCACGCACATGGCTGGCCAATGCGGCGCCATCGGCCTGGGCGCCGGCACCGATGGTGATGGAATAGGGACGGTCGCCGCCAACGGCGACCTGCAGCAGGGCAGGGGAGGTCATGCAGTGGGGTCCTGTCGCTGCCAGTGCGTGGCCAGCTTGACAACAAGCTGGGCAGTGGCATCGGCGGCGGTAAACGGGTCGGTATCAAGAGTGACATCGGCGAGGTCGCGATACAGCGGGTCGCGATGCGCGGCCAGATCATGCAGCACCTGTTCGCGGTCCGGCCGCTGCAGCAGTGGCCGGGCCTTGTCGCGTGACAGACGCTCCAGCTGGGCTGCGACGCTGACCCGCAGGTAGACGACAAAGCCTCGCTTGGCGATCAGGGCGCGATTGTCCGGGTCAAGCACGGCACCGCCGCCGGTGGACACCAGCTGGCCACGGCCGGCCAGCACCTGCGCCAGCGCCTGGCGCTCATGGGCGCGGAAACCGGCTTCGCCGGAATGCTCGAAGATCGTGGGGATGCTGGCCCCGGTCGCATCGACGATGGCCTGGTCGACGTCGACGAAGTCCAGCGTGAAGCGCTCGGCGAGGCGGCGGCCGATGCAGGTTTTACCGGCACCCATCGGGCCGATCAGGATCAGGTTCGGAGCGGGATTCATGCCCTCTGATGCTAACACCTCCGTGCCTTGGCCTTTACGTTCTTCACGTCAGGGTGGGGGTTCCTGCGGGGTATCCCGCGACTGATGGAGTGCCTGCCATGTCGGTTGCCAAGGTCATCGAAATCAATGCGTCCTCGCCCAAGAGCGTGGAGGACGCAGTGCGCAGCGGATTGAAGAAGGTGTCCGGGACGGTCAAGGGCATCCAGGGCGCCTGGATCAACGAGACCAAGGTGGTCACCGACGGCAACGGTGAGATCACCGAATGGCGGGTGAATCTGCGGGTCACCTTCCTGGTGGAGTGAGGCTGCTCAGCGCAGCCCTTGCACCTGGCGCTGGGCATCCAGCGCCACTACCCGGTCGGCAATGGCCGGCAGCGCACGCAACGCCTGCCGGCTTACCCGCTCGTAGTACTGCACGAAGCGCTCCAGCTGGGGTCGGTTCATGCCGTGCCGCCCCGGCTGGGCCGCCTGCAGGTTCTGCTCCTGCTGCCAGCGCCAACGCGGCACCACCGAAAAATCAGGGGGTTGCAGGAACCACAAGCGGTCGCAACGCTGCCACAGCGCCGGATAGTCGCGGGCCAGCGCTTGGTTGCACCAGCGCCGCCAACGCCCATCGGCATCGGCCTCGCGCTCCAGGGCGTTGAGCGGGACATCCAGTTCGGCATCGTCCTGCGCCGGGGTGCCCAGGAACCAGCCCTCGAACACCAGCAGGTCCAGCGGCGTTTGCAGCTGCGGCCACTGTGCTTCGGGCAGGCGCTCGTCGGCCAGCTTGTCGAAGCGGGGCAGGGCCAGAGGCTTTCGTGCGGCCACTGCATCCAGTACCGCATGTGCCAGCGGCAGGTCGTGGGTGCCAGGTGGGCCACGGGTGATCAACAACGGATGCACCTGCCGGGCCAGGCGCTGGCGTTGTGCGCGGGTCAGGTAGACATCGTCGATGGACAGCGTTGCGGCGTTCAGGCCACGCGCCTGGGCACGGGCAACCACCTGCGAGGCCAGCGTCGATTTGCCGCTCCCCTGCAGGCCGCTGATCGCCAATACTGGAACGGCTGTGCTGCTGCCCAGCGCGTCATCCAGCGCCTGCTCGACCATTGTTTCGGGGAATCCTTTCACCTGGGGCATGTACGCAGCGGCGACCATGCCGCCACAATAGCCCAAACCGTGTGAGAAGAATGCTGTCATGAGCGACCTGTACGCCGAAGCCCTGTCGACCTTTGCCGCCCTTTTCGAAGAAGCGAAACAGAGCCGCGAAGTCGAGCCCAATGCGATGACCGTGGCGACCGCCGATGTGCAGGGCCGGCCATCGGCGCGCACCGTGCTGTTGAAGGCGTTCGATGAGCGCGGCTTCGTGTTCTACACCCACCTGGACAGCCACAAGGGTAACGAGCTGCAGGCCAATCCGCAGGCGGCGCTGCTGTTCCTGTGGCGCAGCCTGCGCGAGGCSGGCATCCAGGTGCGCATCGAGGGCCGCGTTGAGCAGGTGGCCGATGCCGAGGCCGATGCCTATTTCGCCAGCCGTCCGCGCATGAGCCAGATCGGCGCGTGGGCGTCGCTGCAGTCGAAGACGTTGAACTCGCGCGACGAGTTCGACGCGCGCGTGGCCGAGGTCGAGGCGCGCTTCGAGGGCAAGGACGTGCCGCGCCCGGACGGTTGGAGTGGTCTGCGGGTGGTGCCTGACCGCATCGAGTTCTGGTACGGCGCGCAGTTCCGCCTGCACGAGCGCTGGTGCTATGAAGCGGGTGTCGAAGGTCGCTGGAGCAAGCGCTTGTTGTACCCGTAAGGCACCGTGATGCAACGCGTGCCGCTGTATCGCGTGGTGGTGTTCGTGCCGGTGCCTGCCCTGGAGGCGGTGAAGCAGGGCATCCTTTCGGTGGATGCACTGGCGGCCGGCGATTACGAGCACGGCCTGTGGTGGTCCGCGCCGGGGTTCGAACAGTTCCGGCCACGCGTGGGTGCGATCCCCACGCAGGGCGAGGCGGGGCAGACCGAGGTGGTCGACAGCGTGCGGCTGGAGTTCTGCCTGCCGCGCGATCCGCAGCGGCTACAGCGCATCCTCGAGCACGGCATCGTGCCGCATCACCCGTGGCAGGTGCCGGTGGTGCAGGTGGAAGAGATCGAGCTGCTGCTGGCCGGGTAGATCCACGCCATGCGTGGATGGAAAGGTCGGTACACCTGCATCGTAGGGTCGAGCCTGTACGACTGCCATTGTTCCAACGCGTACCACTGCGAGAGCCTTTTGTCGCGAACGGACCGGCCAGCTTCATGTGCGAGCAGGTCAGCGAACCGCACACTCCGACCGATGCCCTCGAAATCCGGAGTCGCCATGCCCTCCTGGCGTTGCCTGTTTACCGTGCCACCGCCGCGCCAGGGCGTGGAGGCGTTCCTGTTGCTGCTCGCCCGTGTCGTCGCCGGGGTGATGTTCTGCGTATCGGGCTGGAACAAGGTACTCACCGACGCCGGGCGCGAGCGCATGGTGCATACGCTGGTCGATGCAGGTATCCCGTTTCCCGTGTTCAGTGCGCCGGTGCTCGGCGGCATTGAATGGATCGCAGGTGGACTGCTTGTACTGGGCCTGCTCAGTCGTCCATCGGCACTGCTGCTGGCGGGGATCTGCGCGGTGGCGGCGCTGACCGATGGCATCGCGCGTATCCCTGCGGGGCTGAGCGTGCCGGATTGGCTGAGCTGGTTCTTCTACCTGAGCGAAGTGCCACTGGGCGTGCTGCTGCTATGGGTTGTGGCCGTGGGCAGTGGACGGTTCGCCATCGAAGCGCGCGCGGCGCTCCAGTAGATCCACGCCATGCGTGGATGGGGTGCTTGAGAAAATGCGGTGCGCACCAAGGTTTGCACCCACCTGGCATCGGTCTGCCCTCAACAGACATCGGCGGTTCGCCCCCTGCCTTGCATCGGTTCTGCACCACCCAGACGGCAGGACGTTACAGCCCCTCCGCGCGCAGCCATCGCCACAGCGTGGTGCGTGACACACCCAGCGCCTGCGCCATGCCTTCGCGGTCATTGCGGTGTTCCTGCAGCAGCGCTTGCAGCTGCGCACGCGGCGGGCGCTTGCCGTTGTTTTCCACTGGCAGTGTGGCGGCGCCTTCGTTCACCAGCTCCGGCGCCAGCTGCAGCAGGCGCGCTGCATCGATCAGCCCCTCACCCGGCTGCCAGTGGATGCGCAGCCTATCCACCAGATTGCGCAGTTCACGTACGTTGCCTGGCCAGTCGGCAGCGCTGAGCAGGGTCAGCGCTTCTGCATCCAGCGGTGCATCGATGCCGCGCAGTTCGCGGAAGAAGTGCGTGGTCAGCAGCGGGATATCGCCTCGACGTGCACGCAGAGTGGGCAGTGCGATGCGCAGCGCGGCCAGCCGGTAGTACAGGTCGCGACGGAAGCTGCCAGCCGCCGCGCGCTGCTCCAGCGATTGCAGGGTGGCGGCAACCACGCGCAGGTCGACCGGGGTCGGTTCGGTGGCGCCCACGCGCAGCACTTCGCGTTCTTCCAGCACCCGCAGCAGGCGGGTCTGCAGCGGCAGCGGCAGTTCACCGATCTCGTCCAGGAACAACGTGCCGCCATCGGCTGCCTCGACCAGGCCGACGCGCCCCCCGCGACGCGCACCGGTGAAGGCGCCGTCGCTGTAGCCGAACAGCTCCGCTTCCAGCAGKGATTCGCTGATCGCMCCGCAGTTCAGYGCRACGAAGCGACCGCGACGACCGCTGGCGGCGTGCAGCTGGCGTGCAACCAGTTCCTTGCCGGTGCCGGTCTCGCCGGTAACCAGTACGGTGCTGTCGTGCGGGGCGTACAGCGCGATCTGTGCGCGCACGTCGGCCATCGCATTGCTGTCGCCGAGCAGGGCATGCGCATCGTTGCGTGCGGCGGTGCGGCGGCGCGGAGCAGGCCGGCTGCCGCCGGAGCGAGCCATGGCCTGGGTCAGCTCCAGCGCATGCTCGAACGCCTGCCGCACCGAATCAGCCGAGTACAGCAGCACGCCGGGCAGTCCGGCCTGTTCAGCATGGTCGATGGCCATGCCGGTGCCGACGATCACTTCGATACCGTTGGCGCGCAGGTCGGCGATGCAGTCGCGGGCATCTTCGCGGGTGACGAAGCGGCGGTGCTCGATGTCCAGGCCGAAGCTCTGCTGGAAGCTGCTGAACACCGGCACGTCGCTGGCATGGGTGACCAGGCCGATGCGTGGGGCGATGCGGCGGGCGCGCGCCAGCGCTTCCATCAGGTCGAAGCCATTGGCATGGATCGGTACCAGCGGCAGGTCCAGGCGACCGCGCAACCAGGCTGCATTGGAGCCGCCGGCAATCACCACGTCGCAGTGCTCGCGGCGCAGGCGCTGGCCGATCACTTCCACGGCCTCCTCGAAGCCCAGGTTGATCTGCTCGATGCGCGCGCGGCGGTCGAATTCGGGAATGACATCGCCCAGCAGGCCAGTCAGGCGCGAAACGCTGACCGTCCAGATCACCGGGCGGCCGGGGTCGGCATCGGCGTGGCGCAGTGGCGAGCGGGGCAGGTACATGCATGGATACCGGGAGGCGATGTTTCATGATACATCTGTTTCAATGTTTCATATGTTTCAGCGTTGCGGGCCCGTCATCCCCGTGAAATCAACCGCTTGCAGGTTGGCATGGTGTTTGCGCTTACCCCTGTGTCCTTCAACCTGGATCGCCGCATGACCGTTTCGACCCTCTCTTCCGCCGGTGCCCGCTTCCGTGAGGCGCTGGCTGCCGAATCGCCGCTGCAGGTGATCGGCGCGATCAACGCCAACCATGCGCTGCTGGCCAAGCGCGCGGGTTTCCGTGCCATCTACCTGTCCGGCGGTGGCGTAGCCGCCGGCTCGCTGGGCCTGCCGGACCTCGGCATCAACACGCTGGAAGACGTGCTGGTGGACGTGCGCCGCATCACTGACGTCTGCGACCTGCCGCTGATGGTCGACATCGACACCGGCTTTGGCCCGAGCGCGTTCAACATCGCGCGCACGGTGAAGTCGCTGATCAAGGCTGGCGCGGCCGCCTGCCATATCGAAGACCAGGTCGGCGCCAAGCGCTGCGGTCATCGCCCGGGCAAGGAGATCGTCTCGCAGGGCGAAATGGTCGACCGCGTGAAGGCCGCTGCCGATGCCAAGACCGATCCGGACTTCTTCCTGATCGCGCGCACCGACGCCATCCAGGTGGACGGCGTGGACAAGGCCATCGAGCGTGCCATCGCCTGCGTCGAAGCCGGTGCCGACGGCATCTTCGCCGAGGCCGCCTATGACCTGGATACCTACCGTCGCTTCGTTGATGCGGTGAAGGTGCCGGTGCTGGCCAACATCACTGAATTCGGCGCGACCCCGCTGTTCAGCCGCGACGAGCTGGCCTCGGCCGGCGTKGCCATCCAGCTGTTCCCGCTGTCSGCKTTCCGCGCCGCCAACAAGGCCGCCGAGAACGTCTACCAGACGATCCGCCGCGAAGGTCACCAGCGCGACCTGATCGACAGCATGCAGACCCGCGAGGAGCTGTATGACCGTATCGGCTACCACGCCTTCGAGCAGCAGCTCGATGCGCTGTTCGCCGCCAAGAAATAAGCAGTACCCTGCACCATCAAGTTTCGGAGGGAAACATGAACGATACGACCGCAACCCCGACCTTCAAGCCGAAGAAGTCCGTCGCCCTGTCCGGCACCGCTGCCGGCAACACCGCGCTGTGCAGCGTCGGCCGCAGTGGCAACGACCTGCACTACCGTGGCTACGACATCCTGGACCTGGCCAACACCAGCGAGTTCGAGGAAATCGCCTACCTGCTGGTGCATGGCAAGCTGCCGACCCGCGCCGAGCTGGTCTCCTACAAGGCCAAGCTGAAGTCGCTGCGTGGCATTCCGGCCGCGGTGAAGGCCGCGCTGGAAGAACTGCCGCCGTCGGCGCACCCGATGGATGTGATGCGCACCGGCGTGTCCGTGCTCGGCTGCGTGGCGCCGGAGAAGGATGACCACAACCATCCGGGCGCGCGCGACATCGCCGACAAGCTGATGGCCTGCCTCGGTTCGATGCTGCTGTACTGGTACCACTGGAGCCACAACGGCCGCGCGATCGACGTGGAAACCGATGATGACTCCATCGGTGGCCACTTCCTGCACCTGCTGCACGGCGAGAAGCCRCAGGATTCGTGGGTGAAGGCGATGCACACCTCGCTGATCCTGTACGCCGAGCACGAGTTCAACGCTTCGACCTTCGCCTGCCGTGTCATCGCCGGCACCGGCAGCGACATGTACAGCGCGATCTGCGGTGGCATCGGCGCGCTGCGTGGCCCCAAGCACGGCGGCGCCAACGAAGTGGCGTTCGAAGTGCAGAAGCGCTATGACAATCCGGACGAAGCCGAGGAAGACATCAAGGCCCGCGTGGAGCGCAAGGAAGTGGTGATCGGTTTCGGCCACCCGGTCTACACCGTGTCCGATCCGCGCAACAAGGTGATCAAGGACGTCGCCCGCGAACTGTCCGAAGAGCAGTCGAGCATGAAGATGTACGACATCGCCGAGCGCCTGGAAACGGTGATGTGGGACATCAAGAAGATGTTCCCGAACCTGGACTGGTTCAGCGCCGTCAGCTACCACATGATGGGCGTGCCGACCGCGATGTTCACCCCCCTGTTCGTGATCGCCCGCACCGCCGGCTGGAGCGCGCACATCGTCGAACAGCGTATCGACGGCAAGATCATCCGCCCGAGCGCCAACTACATCGGCCCGGAAGATCGCGACTTCGTGGCCATCGACAAGCGTTCCTGATCATCGCCACTGTTCCATCGCTGCATGCATCCGGCCGGCCCCGCGCCGGCCGGATGCCGTCACCGCCGTATTGCCGGCACCCGGCCCGCCACGAGCATTCCGCCAGCCCATGAATACCGATTACCGCAAGAMCCTCCCCGGCRCSTCGCTGGACTATTTCGATRCSCGCGCCGCCGTCGAYGCSMTCCAGCCCGGTGCCTAYGCCACGCTGCCGTAYACCTCGCGCGTGCTGGCCGAAAACCTGGTGCGTCGCTGCGATCCGGCCACGCTGACCGACTCGCTGAAGCAGCTGATCGAGCGCCGTCGCGACCTGGACTTCCCGTGGTTCCCGGCGCGCGTGGTGTGCCATGACATCCTCGGCCAGACCGCGCTGGTCGATCTGGCGGGCCTGCGTGATGCGATCGCCGACAAGGGCGGTGATCCGGCCAAGGTCAATCCGGTGGTGCCGGTGCAGCTGATCGTCGATCACTCGCTGGCAGTGGAGTGCGGTGGTTTCGATCCGCAGGCGTTCGAGAAGAACCGCGCCATCGAGGACCGCCGCAACGAGGACCGCTTCCACTTCATCGACTGGACCAAGCTGGCCTTCGAGAACGTGGACGTGATTCCGCCGGGCAACGGCATCATGCATCAGATCAATCTGGAGAAGATGTCGCCGGTGATCTACGTGCAGGATGGCGTCGCTTTCCCCGATACCTGCGTGGGCACCGACAGCCACACCCCGCATGTGGATGCGCTGGGCGTGATCGCCATCGGCGTGGGTGGCCTGGAAGCAGAGAACGTGATGCTGGGCCGTGCGTCGTGGATGCGCCTGCCGGACATCATCGGTGTCGAGCTGACCGGTCGGCCGCAGCCGGATATCACCGCCACCGACGTGGTGCTGGCCCTGACCGAATTCCTGCGCAAGGAGCGCGTGGTCGGCGCCTGGCTTGAATTCTTCGGCGAAGGTGCCGCTGCACTCACCATCGGTGATCGCGCCACCATCTCCAACATGTGCCCCGAATACGGCGCAACCGCCGCGATGTTCTACATCGACGGCCAGACCATCGACTACC
>NZ_JBFTOJ010000122.1:0-12887 GCF_056397905.1 Stenotrophomonas sp. 05L414_2 | reverse complement strand
GTTCCAGCCTTTCGCCTCGTCGGGGCCGGTGGTTCCATCGGTGAGGTACTTGCCGGCATCGTTGTAGTAGTAGTTCGATTCCACCCAGCGCTTGACGCTGTTGCGCGAGCGCTGTTCGTAGCGCGCGACCGCGACGATGCCGAACTGATCGTCGCCGCCGAACTGATTGGAGAACACCGCTTTGGCGCTCTTGCCGAAGTGGCCCAAGGTCTTGTGGTCGCCCCCCGCGCTGCGCCCCACATTGGTCTCGGCCGTGGAATGGATGCCGGCCACGTCGGCGAACACGTACTTGCCGGAGCGGTCAAAGGCGCTGCGGCTGATGATGTCGATCACACCACCGATGGCATCCGGTGCCTGCTCGGCGCTGAAGCTCTTGTAGATGTCGGTGCGGGTGCCGATGTCGCTGGGAATCAGCTGCAGGTTGTTCATGCGCTCGCCGGAGCCACTGCCGCCCACGCTTGCGATCGCGATGCCGTCGATGGTCGTGTAGTTGAGATTGGCCTGCACGCCGCGCACGGTCACGTAACGCGGTTCGCCCGCATCTTCCACCGCACTCAGGCCGGGCGCGGCCATCAGGCTCTCGGCCAGCGTCTCATCGCCATAGCTGTCCATCTCGTCGTAGATCACCGAATCCTTGATCACCGGCGAGGTCTTCTTCTGGTCGATGACCTCATGGGCGGCGATCACCTTGACCGTGCCCAGGGTCGGGGCCACCACCGCTTCCGGTGGGCGCGATGCCGGTGCGGCCTGCCGGCTTTCCCGCGAGACCGGTGCCGCGTCGATGGCGATCACGTTGCCGTCCACCACCGTGTAGCGCAGGCCGGTGCCGGCCAGAAGCGTGTCCAGCGCCTGCTTGACGGTGGCTCCTCGCGGTACCGCGCCCGCCATGGGTGCAGCGCCCGCGCCGGCATACAGGAACTGCACGCCCGAACTGCGTGACAGCTGCTCCAGCGCCTGGCTCAGCGGCTGCGCGGCGATCGCTGCGGTGACCCGGGTCTCAAGCCCATTGGCCGACGCCGCCTGTGCATGCGCACCCAGACAGGGAGACAAGGCCAGTACCACCGACAGATAGAGCTTCTTGCGCATCACGGTTCCTTGGAGGAGAGAGGACTGCTGGTACCGCGTCGGCATGCGACAGCGGCTTCTCCCAAGTAAGAGCCGGCATCGGCGGAAGTGGAGAACGCCGATTCGATGAATTTTTTCTGACAGCCCTTCGCCGAACCGCGATCAACGGCTGGACACCCACACCGTGTCCGCTTCGCGGCGGATGACAAAGCGCGCGTCCCGCTGCAGGAATGCCTGCAGCGCTGCGACCCGGTGCGCCTCCAGGCTGCCTGACAGACGCGCCGCGCGCGCCGCGTCATCGGTCAGCCGCACCTGTACCTGGTTGTGGCGGTTGAAGGCAGCCGCCACCTCGTCCAGCCGCTCATCGCGGAACGACACCCGGCGCTGCTGCCAGTCCAGCAGCATGGACATCGGTATTTCCAATGGCTGCACCGCATGGCTGCGGTGATCGACCTGGACCACCTTCCCGGCAGGCAGCTGCGCCAGCCGTCGTTGCCCGCTGCCGGCGGTCCAGACCTCCACCTCGCCGGACACCACGCCGATGCGCGTACTCTGCAAACGGCGCGAGACATCGAACACGGTGCCGATGTCGCGGATCCGCAGATCGCCAACCTGCACCTCGAACGGCCGGCGATCCGCTGCGATATCGAACGTGGCCTCGCCGCTCAGCAGTTCCACCCGACGGCTGAACCAGCCGATGTTCACCCGCAGACGGCTGTCTGCGTTCAGGCGCACCTGCGTCCGGTCAGCCAGCACCACCTCACGCAGTTGCCCGTGGCCGGCGATCAGCATCTGTTCGCGAGGCATCAGCCACGGCACCAGTCCGGCCACCAGCAACAGGCAGCAGGCCACCGCAGCCACCCGCCTCCAGAGTGGTCGGCGTGATCGCGATGCGACCACGGCGCGCGGCACGGGCACCGGTACGGCAAACAACGGCACGACTTTCGCCGTTGCCGGCAGCTCCGGCAACGCGGCCCTGTCCCCCTGCTCCTGTCCGTACGCCACCATCACCGCGCCTACCTGCCGGTGCACGTGCAGGACATGCAGGTACGCGCGTATGTGTTCGGGAGAGCGCTTCATCCATGCCATGAACTCGATGCGCTGAGCGGCGCTCAGGTCACCCTCGCGGTTGCACAGGAACCAGTGCGCGGCCTGCTCGGCCACCTCGTCATCCATCGCTGCAGGCTCCTGCCGGTTCATCCATCCTTCCCGGCGCCGAGCGCCTTCCTGCAGGCATCCAGTCCCTTGCCGATGTGCTTGCGCACCATGTGCACCGACACATCCAGCTGTGCCCCCACCTGCCGGCAATCCAGCCCATCGCGATAGTGCAGCTCCATCACCCGCCGCGTTGTCGGCGGCAGTTGCGCGATGGCGCCGCGGATTCCGCTCCAGCGCTGCGCCCGCTCGAAATCAGCTTCGATGTCCTCCTCGCTGCGCAGTACCTCGGCCAGCAGGTCGACGTCCTCGATCTGTGGCAGGCCGGAGCGCGAGCGTGCCTGTTCACGCGCCAGGTTGGCAGCCACCGCGAACAGATAGGCTTCGGGGTTCTCGATCGCCTGGGCATCTTCGCCGGTACTGCGCAGCAGCCGCAGGTAGACCTCCTGGGCCAGGTCCTCGGCATCGGCAGCCTGTGAACCACGCCGAAGGAAGAAGCCACGCAGCAGGCGGCGCCGCAAGGCGTAGCTCTTCTCCCAGATCCTGACGCTGTTCACAACCGACCAACCACCCCGAGGCTGGAAAACCCAGCAGGGTGCACACCAACGATGACATCCGCATTGCAGCGCTGCATGGCCAAGCGAAGGTTCGCGCAGACCCAATCGTCGCCCGTCTACCCGCCAGCCGATACGGCGCCTACGCTTGTCTCCTCGGCAGCCACCACGGCCGCCCCCGCGCCACGGACCCGCCGGCGCGACTCCGCTCCAGAGCTGTCGCCCTGCCGGCGGTGCCGTGCAGGTGCAGAACCGGCGCTCTCTGGAGACGCAGCATGAACCAGGCACATTTCCCTCTCGACGCCGATCCGCAGGAAACCCGCGAATGGCGCGAGTCCCTGCAGGCGGTGATCGAGGCCGGCGGYCGCCCCCGCGCGCACTATCTGCTGGACCAGCTCGATGCACTCGATGTGCAGCAGCATGGCGACCTGCACACCCGCGCGTGGAYCGCCTACACCAACACGATTCCCCCCGAACGCCAGCCCGCCTACCCGGGTGACCTGGCCATCGAGCGGCGGTTGAACGCGATGATCCGCTGGAACGCCATGGTGATGGTGCTGCGTGCCGGCAGGCATTCCAATGTCGGCGGCCACATCGCCACCTACCAATCCGCAGCAGTCATGTATGACGTGGGCTTCGATCACTTCTTCCGTGGACGGACCGAAACCTTCGACGGCGACATGATCTACATCCAGGGTCATTCGGCCCCGGGCATCTACGGCCGGGCGTACGTGGAAGGCCGCWTCAGTGCCGAGCAGATGGACAACTTCCGCCGCGAAGCCGGACGCGAGGGCCTGTCCTCGTATCCGCACCCGCGGCTGATGCCCGGGTTCTGGCAGTTTCCCACTGTGTCGATGGGCCTGGGCCCGCTGACGGCGGCCTATCAGGCCCGCTACATGCGCTACCTGGAATACCGGGGGCTGAAGCAGCACCAGGGCCGCAAGGTCTGGGCCTTCCTTGGTGACGGCGAAATGGACCAGCCCGAATCGCTGGCGGCCATTTCGCTGGCCGGGCGCGAGCGCCTGGACAATCTGGTGTTCGTGGTCAACTGCAACCTGCAACGTCTGGACGGACCGGTGCGTGGCAACGCCAAGGTGATCCAGGAACTGGAAGGCACCTTCCGCGCCGCCGGCTGGAACGTGATCAAGGTGATCTGGGGCAGCGGCTGGGACGAGCTGCTGGCACGCGATCACAGCGGGCTGCTGCGCCAGCGCATGATGGAGTGCGTGGATGGCGACTACCAGACCTTCAAGTCGCAGAGTGGCGCCTACGTGCGCGAACACTTCTTCGGGCGCTACCCGGAACTGCTGGCGCTGGTGGCGGACATGAGCGACGACGAGATCTGGGCACTGGCACGCGGCGGCCACGATCCGCAGAAGGTATTCGCCGCCTACCAGCAGGCGGTGAACACCAGCGGTGGCCCGAGCGTGGTGCTGGCCAAGACGGTGAAGGGCTTCGGCATGGGCGAGGCCGGCGAAGGCCAGAACATCAACCACCAGCTGAAGAAGATGAGCGCCGACGCGGTGCGTGCGTTCCGTGACCGCTTCGACCTGCCGGTCAGCGACGGGCAGCTGGAAGAGATGCCCTACCTGCGCCCGCAACCGGGCAGCGCCGAGGCGCTCTACTTCGCACAGCGTCGCCAGGCGCAGGGCGGCCAGCTGCCGGCACGGCTGACCCAGGTCGATCCGTTGCCGCTGCCGCCGCTGTCCACGTTCAACGTGCAGTTGCAGGGCAGCGGTGATCGTGGCCAATCCACCACCATGGGCTTCGTACGCATCCTCACCACCCTGCTCAAGGATCCCGAACTGGGCAGGCTGGTGATCCCGATCGTGCCCGATGAATCGCGTACCTTCGGCATGGAAGGGCTGTTCCGCCAGATCGGCATCCATTCCTTCCTGGGCCAGCTGTACACCCCGCAGGACGCCGGCCAGCTGAGCTATTACAAGGAGTCCAAGGACGGCCAGATCCTGCAGGAAGGCATCAACGAATCCGGCGCGATCTGTTCGTGGATCGCAGCGGGCACCGCGTACAGCAACCACGGCCTGGCCACGATTCCGTTCTACATCTTCTATTCGATGTTCGGCCTGCAGCGCGTCGGTGACCTGGCCTGGGCAGCGGCCGACGCGCGCACCCGTGGCTTCCTGCTTGGCGCCACCTCCGGCCGCACTACCCTGATGGGCGAAGGCCTGCAGCACGACGATGGCCACAGCCACGTGCTGTCCTCGGTGATTCCAAGCTGCGTGTCCTACGACCCGACCTACAACTTCGAACTGGCAGTGATCATCCACGACGGCCTGCGCCGCATGTATGTGGACCAGGAAGACATCTATTACTACATCACCCTGCTCAACGAGAACTACCCGCACCCTGCACTGCCTGACGGCGCCGAAGCCGGCATCCTGAAGGGGCTCCATCTGCTGCGTCCCGCCGCTGCCGACAGCACGGCACAGCCTCGCGTGCAGCTGATGGGCAGTGGCTCGATCCTGCGCGAGGTGCTGGCCGCCGCCGATCTGCTGCAGCAGGATTTCGCCATCGCAAGCGATGTCTGGAGTGCCACCAGCCTGACCGAACTGCGCCGTGATGGCCTGGCTGCCGAGCGCTGGAACCTGCTGCATCCGGCCGACGAGCCGCGCGTTCCCTACGTGCAGCAGTGCCTGCAGGACCATGCCGGCCCGGTGGTGGTGGCAACCGATTACATGAAGATCGTCGGCGACCAGATCCGCCCCTTCATCAACGACCGGCGCTTCATCGCACTCGGCACCGATGGCTTTGGCCGCTCGGATACACGCGAATCGCTGCGCACGTTCTTCGAAATCGATCGCCACTTCATCGTACTGGCGGCACTGAAGGCCCTGGCCGATGACGGGCATGTGGAACGGGGCCTGCTGCAGCAGGCGATCGACCGGTACGGCATCGACACCGGCAAGCGCGATCCCGCCGCAGCATGACAGAACAGCAACGGCACCCGCAGAGCACGCTTCTGTGGGTGCCGCTGCATCACATCACTACGGCAACCGCTTGAACAGGTTGGTCTGCAGGATCGGCGTGCCGTCATGGCCGAAGAAGGCCTTGGTCTCGGTCATCGTTGAGCGATCGGCGGCCACCGTGTACACGCGGGTGGACGCCGGCGCGCCATGATCGACCAGCTGCATCACCAGCGTGTTCGGCGCCGGCAGTTTCAGCGTTGCCTGGTTGGCGCCGTAGCTGCCGGTCAACGCCGCGGGCGTGCCATCCAGTGCCAGCGTACCGTCGGATTTCATGGTCTTGCCATCATGCAGGACGATGTCCACGTGCGAGCTCCACCTGCCCGCACCGGCATCCTTGAATTCCAGCACGACCTGTTGCGGCCGCTGCGCCTCAGGAAGCGCGGAAGTGGCGATCTCCAGCGACCAGCGGCCGAGCAGGGGCGAAGGCAGAGCGTCGGCCGCCTCCGCCGTCGATGCCTGCAGCGAAAGAAGGGACAGCAGCACAGCAGAAAACAGCTTCATGTGAGTCTCCTGTCGAGTGATGAACCGTCTGCGCAGCGTGCACGATGCCACGCTACCCGGACTCTGCAGCCACCGGGGTATGCGCGTAACGAACTGCATCACAGTCCGGCAGTCCGATCCGGGGCCAGGCCCCACGGGGTGAGCATTCATCGAGGTGATTCCGCCGCGCTCAGCCGTTCCATCCCAGTCCGCGCGGCTCGTTGCTGAAGCCTGCGGCCCGCAGCGCGTCCACCAGCGCGCCGCGATGCACCGGCACATCATTGATCCGTTCCAGGGTGAAGGACAGGCGCCGCCCCCGGCGCAATGCCACGGCCAAGGCCTGTGCAGCGGCAACCAGAGTGTTGGCCGCATCCTCCGCCCCGCCCTCGATCCAGCTGGACAGTTGCCGCCCGCCCTGCGCCAGGTACAGCAGCAACCGGCCGTTGCCGATCACCACCATCGCACCGGAACGCCGCAGCGGACGTGCACCGGCCACCGGCTGCGGCCACGGCAGCAGGCTGCCGAAGGGATTGGCCGGATCCAGCGCTGACAGCGCGACGACCGACAGCTCACGCGGCACACGCTCGGACAGTTCGCGCAGATGGTCGATGGTGCCGCGCTCTGCAAACTGTGCTCCGCCCAGCCCCGCCACGAAGCGGCCACGCAGGACCTGCCCGGCATCTTCCATGCCTCGATAGACAGGCTGCAGTGCAGGGAACCCACCGGTTACCGCTTCGGTCATTGCCGCCGCCCGGGTCACCACCCGGTAGCGATCAAGCAGGCTTTCGCCCAGCGCCAGCGCCCGCACCGTGTCGTTGCTGCGCTCGCGGGGCAGCAACGACCATCGCCCCGCCAGGGTCGGCCCGCTGGCAATGGCCGGGTCCAGCGCCGTGGCCCGCGCGTCCAGCGTCGGCATGAAGCGGAAACCCCGCGTGCGCCGCGAGGCCGACGCAACGCGTGCCCGCTGCTGGCGCACGCCGGCCAGGGCCCGCAACGGCGACCACAGGTCGCTGCTCACTTCGCCCCTCCAGGCCAGCTGCCATAGCGCCAGCTGGAAGTCCTCGGCCGCCGCCGCACTGCCGACCAGGCGTGACTGCACCTGCGTGGCCAGCTGCCGCGCGAAGTAGGCGCCGCCATCGGCCAGGACCTGCACGATGGCGTCCTGCATCGGTGTACGCAGCGCCGGATCCGCTTCCGGCAGCAGCGGCAACGTTTCGGCGGCATGTTCCTGCAGGTGCAGCGACACCAGGCCGTCGTCGTCACCCAGCCGTCCGTGCCCGGCCCACAGCACCCTGCCGGTGGCCAGCAGCTCATCAAGCAGGGCCGGTGCGTAGTCGCGCACCCGGGTCGGCAGGACCTGGTGTTCCCAGACCGAAACCGGCAGCGGCAACCCCGCCAGCTGCTCGACCACACGGGCAACGCCGTCGCTGCCCTCAAGCATGGCCGCAACGGCACCATTGCGGGCACGCCCGGCGCCGCCTTCCAGCAATACCCCCTGCCCCTCCAGCAGCAGGCGCACATAGGCTGCCGGTGGCACCGGCCGGGTGGCTTCACGTGCGGCCTGCAGCGAACGCAGGCGCAGACGCTGCAACACATCTTCGCTGACCCATTCGTGCACTACGTCCGGCGACGGATGCACCCGCTCATTTCCCTGCTGTCGCCGCGCTGCGCCGAAATTGCCACGCAGCACCCGCCCCTGCTCCTGCAGCCTTTCCAGCGCGCCGTCGACCACCGCCACACCCAGCCCGAACCGCTTGGCCAGCGCGCTGCTGGTGAAGGGCGCATGCGTACGTGCGTGGCGGGCCAGCAGATCGCCGAGGGGATCGGGCATGTCTGCAAGAAACACCTCGGGCAGCCCGCCCGGCAGCGCCGTACCCAACGCATCGCGCACACGTGCGGCGTCCTCCACGGCGACCCACTGCGTGTGGCCGGCAATTGAAGCCGGGATGGCGCGCTGCTGCGCCTGCAGCGCTGCCAGGTGCACTTCCACGCATTCCGGATCGGACAGGCGCAGCGCCAGGTCCGATGCAGGCAACGGTCCCAGCTCGCGCAGCAGGTCGGACACGCCTTCCATGCCATGGGCCCTGCGCGCAGGTTCCAGCCGCTGCAGTTCACGTTCAACCTGATCGACCACCCCCGCATCCAGCAGTTCACCCAGGTCTACCTGGCCCAGCAGCTCGGCGAGCAGGCCACTGTCCAGTGACAGCACCGAGGCGCGGCGCTCGGCCAGCGGCACGTCCGCCTCGTACATGAACTCGGCGACATAGCCGAACAGCAGATTGGCCGCGAACGGCGAAGGCACCTCGGTCGCGACGTCCAGCAACTGCACCTGGCCGCGTTGAACGCGTTGCATCAGCGCGTCCAGCGCATCCAGGTCGTAGACATCCTGCAGGCACTCGCGGGCGGTCTCGATCAGGATCGGGAACTCCGCATGGGCCTGCGCGATTTCCAGCAACTGGCCGGCGCGCAGGCGCTGCTGCCACAGCGGCGATCGACGCCCCGGCGTGCGACGCGGCAACAGCAGTGCGCGCGAGGCACACTCGCGGAAGCGCGCCGCGAACAGTGCCGAATGGCCGACCGCCGCGGTGATCGTGCGGCGCAACCGTTCCGGTTCGAACACGAACATGTCCGCCCCCGGAACGCGCCCGGTACTGTCGGGAATCCGCGCGATGATGCCATCGTCGCTGGCGACCACGGCCGGGTCGATGCCCCAGCGTTCGCGCAATCGTGCTGCCACCGCCAATGCCCACGGATCATGCACGCGGCGGCCATACGGCGAATGCAGCATCACCCGCCAGTCGCCCAGCTCGTCGCGGCAGCGTTCCACCACCAGGCGCAGATCGGTGGGCAGCACGCCCGTGGCCTGCCGCTGCTCGGCGACCAGGCCGAGCATGTTGCTGATCGCGTTGGCGTCCAGGCCACTGGCCTGCAGGCGTGCGTGCAGCGCCGTCGCAGGGGTGTCACTGCTATCGATGTGCGCCTCCAACGCGGCGAGAAACGCACCGATGGCCTGTCCCAGTTCGGCAGGGCGGCCGACACCTTCGCCACGCCAGAACGGCAGGCGCGCCGAACGTCCGGGTGCGGGCGTCACCACCACCTGATCGTGGGTGATCTGGTCGATCCGCCATGAGGTCGCGCCCAGCGTGATCACATCATTCACCCGCGACTCGTGGACCATCTCCTCGTCCAGCTCACCGACGCGGCGCGATCCGGCCCGCTCTTCTCCTTCAGGCAGCACCACGCTGTACATGCCACGGTCGGGAATGGTGCCGCCGCTGGTAACCGCCAGTTGCTTCGCACCAGGGCGAGCGCTGAGCTCACCGCTCTGCCGGTTCCATACCAGCCGCGGCCGGAAGCCGGCGAAATCCTCGGACGGATAGCGGCCGGAAAGCATGTCCAGCACCGCGTCGAAGGCACTGCGCGGGAGTGAGCGGTACGGCGCGGCACGGCGTACCCGCGCATACCAGGCATCGGCCTGCCACGGCTCCATCGCCACCGCCGCCACCGTCTGCTGGGCCAGCACATCAAGCGGGTTGCGCGGCGGAGCGATGGCCTCGATGCGTCCGGCCAGCATGCTGTCCACCACCACAGCGGCATCGATCAGGTCGCGCCGCGTACGCGGATACACCAGACCGCGGGACATGCCACCCACCTGGTGGCCGGCGCGACCAACGCGCTGCAGGGCGCTGGCCACCGACGGCGGCGCGGCCACCTGTATCACCAGGTCGACCAGCCCCATGTCGATCCCCAGCTCCAGGCTGGACGTGGCCACCACGCAGCGCAGTGCACCCGATTTCAGCGCCTGCTCGATCTCGCCGCGCTGCTCCTTGGAGACCGATCCGTGATGCGCGCGTGCAATCAGTGCCGGCGCAGCGGAGACCCGGTTGACCGTACTGCCGGTGAAAGAGCCATAGGCCAACCCGTTACCCGAATCGCCACGGATTGCGCCGTCTTCGCCACTGCGTCCGGCGTGCAGCTCGTTCAGGCGTGCGGTCAGCTTTTCGGCTACGCCACGCGAATTGGCAAAGACAATCGTCGAGCGATGGCGCAGCACGTTGTCGAGAATGCTTGCCTCCACGTGCGGCCAGATCGAGCCGATCCGCGCGCCGCCGTCGCGCTCCCCGGGCGTGCCCTGCGTAGTCAGGCTGGACATGTCTTCCACCGGCACCACGATGCGCATCTGCAGCTGCCGCGCCGAGCCGGGTTGGACCACGCTCACCGGGCGGTCGCCGCCCAGGAAGCCCGCCACCTCGTCGACCGGCCGCACCGTGGCCGACAGGCCGATGCGCTGCGCCGGCTCGTGCAGCAGCGCATCCAGCCGTTCCAGGCTCAGCGCCAGATGCGAACCGCGTTTGCCGCCGGCCACTGCATGGATTTCATCGAGGATGACGGTCTGCACATCGCGCAGGATCTCGCGTGCCTGCGAGGTCAGCATCAGGTACAGCGACTCGGGCGTAGTGATCAGGATGTCCGGCGGCCGCCGCACCAGGCCTGCACGTTCGCTGCTGGAGGTATCGCCGGTACGCAATGCGACGGTCAGCTGCACCGCCGGCTCGCCGCGTCGGGCGCGCTCGTCGGTGATGCCCTGCAGCGGCACCTGCAGGTTGCGCTGCACGTCGCTGCCCAGCGCCTTGATCGGCGACAGGTACAGCACACGGGTTCGCCGCACCGGCTTGGCCAACGGCGCTGCGCGCGCTTGCCGATCACGCTCGGCGAACAGCTGGTCGATGGCATGCAGGAATGCGGCAAGTGTCTTGCCCGATCCGGTTGGCGCGATGACCAGGGTATGTTGCCCGGCACCGATCGACGACCAGGCCTGATCCTGCACCGGCGTGGAGGCATCGAACGCGGCACGGAACCAGGCCTGCGTCGCGGGATGGAAGCGCTGCAGCGGGTCCTGCGGGAAATCAGGCGGCGTCATGGTGCGTCGATCATACCCAGCTGCGGCCCGTTGGCCGGGCCTTGGTTGGCGCTGGTTGCATCAGGCAGCTGATCCGAGGGTCGACAACAAAGGCCCGGAGCGTAGCCATCCTGCCGTCACGGAAACGCCAGACGTCGCTGTAAAGACGCGTGGTCCGCCCGCCGTCAGTATCCGTGGTCACGATCGTACCCACAGCCACCACCATGTCATCTTCGGCCACCAGTTCGGTCACGGTGAACTCGGGAGGTTCCCGGTAGTTCGCCTTCATCCATTGGCGAAGGGACGCCTTGCCATTGATGACCGTGTCACCGATCGCGTTCCACTCGATGTCATCGGTGCAGTGCTGCAGGAACCCTTCGATATCCAATACGGAAATCGCAGCATTCGCAGCCAGCAGGGTGGCCTTGTTCGCACTGGTCATCGACGTGCTCCGCTCGGCGGTCATTGTGCGAACCTAGCACCGCGATCGTGGGCCGCAGGTCAACGCGACGCACAAAGAAAACGCCCGCAGATCGAGGATCTGCGGGCGTTCTTTTGCATCTGGCGGAGCGAGAGGGATTCGAACCCTCGATAGAGCTTTTGACCCTATACTCCCTTAGCAGGGGAGCCCCTTCAGCCGCTCGGGCATCGCTCCGGGGTTTTCTCCGCGTCTGGTGCGTTGCACCTCAGCGGGGCGTGAATCATAACGTTAATCACGCGCGAAGGTAAAGCCTTATTCCGCAGAATTTTCACCACCGGTGCTGCCGGCTTCGTCACCACGCTGGATGCGCTGGTAGATCTCTTCGCGATGCACGGCGACGTCCTTCGGCGCAGTGATGCCGATACGCACCTGGTTACCCTTGACGCCAAGCACGGTGACGCTCACCGAGTCACCGATCATCAGGGTTTCGCCGACGCGGCGAGTCAGGATCAACATTTTTTTAAGTCTCCATGGAACCGTGTGGAAGGGTATCCCCCACCGGCTTGACGCTCCGTCAAGAAGCGCGCCCACGACAAAGGGAAAAGATTCGCAATGGTACCGTCAGCCGTCCCGCTCCTACAAGGAGGGGGACGGCAGGGATTCATCACAGGCGGGGGCTGACCCATTCGACGACCGCAGCCAGCGCGGTAGCAAGGGCGGGCCCGTCCTCGCCACCACCCTGGGCGAGGTCCGGGCGTCCGCCGCCCTTGCCCCCGATCTGACCGGCGATATGGGACAACAGTTCCCCGGCCTTGACCTTGCCCATTGCACTGCCGTTCACGCCCGCGACCAGCGCCGCCTTGCCGTCCTGGGCACCGGCCAGCACGATCACCGCGTCGCCCAGCTGCTGCTTCAGGCGGTCCATGGCATCGCGCAGGGCCTTGGCGTCGAAGCCTTCCAGGCGGACAGCCAGAACCTTCACACCGGCGACCTCGACGGCCTGGCCGGACAGGTCGGCGGTGGCGCCGGCGGCTACCTTGGCCTTCACGGCCTCCAGCTCGCGCTCCAGCTGCTTCTGGCGCAGGCCCAGCGCACGGATCTTTTCGACCACGTCGGCAGCACTGCCACCCAGCAGCTCGGCGGCCTCGGCCAGACGGGCCTCCTCGGCATCCACGTAGTCCAGCGCGCCCTGGCCGGTGACGGCCTCGATACGACGCACACCGGCCGAGACACCGCCTTCGGAGGTGATCTTGAACAGACCGATGTCACCGGTCCGGTTGACGTGGGTGCCACCACACAGCTCGGTGGAGTAGTCGCCCATCTTC
>NZ_JBFTOJ010000121.1:0-12993 GCF_056397905.1 Stenotrophomonas sp. 05L414_2 | reverse complement strand
GGCATGACCTGTGCGGCATCCATAGCGCAGTGACGCTGTATTCCATGCGCCAAGGCTAGTTCGACTGTCGTTTTTGGCCTTGATTGGGATCAAAGCGAAATGCTTGATGTCAGTCACGATTCAGACGTGACATCTGTTCGTGACGTGCGCAGCCCTCTTCGCCGGGACTGTCGCAGAAAGCAACAGGCCCACATGTCGCCATGTGGGCCTGTCACTCGGTTCAGCAGCCCGGGGGCCTCAGCGTGGGCCGAGTACCGCCTGCAGATCGTTGCCCTGCGGAAGGCCGGCACGTCGCTGCACCTGGCCCTGCGCATCCTGGAACAGGATGCCGGGCGTGCCCTGGAAGCCCATCTCCACCATCAGCACCTGGTTGGCATCCAGTTTGGCTGCGATGTCCCGGCTGATGCTAGGCAGCGGCTTGATGCCACCGCGATCGAACTGATGCTCGTTCTCCAGCAGTGCCGCACTGGGATCGCGCGCGGCCATGATCGCCGCCGCCTTGGCCGGACTGTCTTCGCGGATCACGCCGACCATGATGTGGCGCAACTGCACCTTTCCTGCGTCCACCCAGGGCCGTGCCGCCTCCCAGAACTTGTGGCAGTAAGGACAGTTGGCATCACTGAAGGTGTACACCACGCGCGGCGCATCGGCCTTGCCATCGCGTACCCAGGCACTGGCCTCCAGCTTGCTCCACATCTTGGCCGACATCGGCGCGGCAACCAGCTTCTCCAGCGTCTCGGCTGCAACTTCGTTGCCCTCGGCGTCGAACAGGCTACCCACCAGCACATGCTTGCCATCGGCGGTCACGTAAGCCGCCGCCGGCTGCTGGCCACCAACCATGCCGGCAAAGCCGCGCAGGCCGCCCGGCGCGTCGAATTCGGAGACCACCTCGAAGCCATGCTTCTCGATGCCCTTCAGGACAGCTGGCAACTCACCCTTCCTGGCGGCTGCCGTTGCCGAAGCCGTTGCCGGTGCAGCGGCACCCTTGCCCGGTGGGGTCTGTGCCTGGCTGCAGGCAGCCAGCGCCAGCATGGCCGGCAGCATCAGCGTATGCGCGATGCGCGGGGAAATCGACAACATGGAAACTCCGTAGTGGGATGCCAGCGCAGGCTACCGCAGCCGGCGCAGTTTGTGTTCAAGACCGGCCTGGGTCAGTTCGCCGAGATGCAGTTCCTGCAACCGCCCCTGCGCGTCGAAGAAGAGCGTGGAGGGGAAAGCCCGGACGTCCAGCGAGGTAGAGGCAGCCGATGACTCATCCAGCAGGACGTTGCCCAGCGAGATGTGTTCAGCGGCTAGAAAGGTCTGGACCTCGGCAAGGGTCTCGCCCTGGTTGAGGAAGACGAACTGGATATCGGCATGCTTCTGCTGGGCCGTCGCCAGTACCGGCATCTCCCGGCGACACGGGCCGCACCAGCTGGCCCACAGGTTCAGCACGAGCGGCCTGCCGTGAAACTGCTGCAGGTCAATCGCCCTGCCCTGCAGGTCGACTACCTGCAGTGTCGGCAGCGGCATCTGCTTTGCCTGCCAGTACGCGAGCCCCTGGCTTGCACCGCCCCACAGCAGCAGTCCGGCCAGCGCACCTGCCAGCACCGGCGCCCTCAACGCGCGATGCCTGCGCAGTCGCCACAGCGCCCAGGCAAATCCAGCGCCGATCACAACGGGCAGGTGATACCCACCATCGGCAATCTGCAGCACGCTCCAGGGAGCTTCACGATAAAGGCTGAAATGCGCGGCAACAAAGGACAGCCGGCCACACAGCAGGCCAACCAGCAGCATGTCCAGCACCATCCCGGCTGCAGGTGGCCGAGCCTGGCCAGGCTCAGCACGCGACCAGAACCGCGCAATGGCCATCGCCAGCAACAGGAAGATCAGGATCAACACCACCGGCATCGGCACCGGCCCAACACTCGACATCAGCTCACCCGCTCTCGCCTGCACAGACCCGCATGGTCAAAGCGTCGTGCCTGCGATGCAAGCACGACGCATCCAACAGCATTCATCAAGCGGCGTTGCGCCCCAGCTGCGTGCCTGGCGAGGCGCGCAGCCCTCGCAGACTGCCGGCCACGGCAGGCGTCAGCGGACGGTCGCGGCGTTTATTGCTGACGTGGCGACGATAGTTGGCGGGCGTCATGCCGACGATGCGCAGGAACAGCCGGCGGAATGCGCTCTGATCAGCGTAGCCCACCCCCCAGGCAACTTCGTCGATGCTGGCGCCCTGCTGCAGCAACGTCTGCGCCTTGGCCACGCGCAGTCGCTGGCAGTACTCGATGGGCCGCAGCCCGGTCGCCTTCAGGAAACGGCGTTGCAGGGTCCGCGGTTCCAGGCCGGAGATCTCACAGATTGCCCCCAGCGTCGCCCCACGTGCAGCCGTGGTATGCAGCCAGCGCTGCGCCTTCAGCACGTCACGGTCACCATGGGCGAAGTTGGCACTGAATCGCTCGAGATCCTGCTGGATCCCCACTGGCACCACTATCCCCAACTGCTGTGCCACCGCGCTGGCCACGCCCTGGCCGTGCAGCCGGTACAGCAGGCGCAGACCGAGGAAGCGCCAGGCCTGGGCCCCGCCCACGGTGAGCAGATCGCCATCATCGACGAGTGCACGCTCACTGGGTGCCCAGCTGCCGACCTGCACCTGCAGCGCCGGATGGCGGTTGAGGTCAGGGCCTGACACCGTGCGCCCCGTCAACAGACCCGCCCGTGCCAGCACACTGACCCCGTCACCTGCGGCGGCCAGCAGGCTGCCGCCGTCGTAGTGGGCCCGCAACCAGTCCAGCAGGACATCCTCGGCGCGCAGCGACGCACCGGAACTGACCTGGCCCGGCAAGGCGATCACTGCGGGAATTGCCGCGTCCAGCATTTCGGCACCGGCAATGCGATGCACGCCGGTATTGCTGGCAGGCACAATCCAGCGGGTGACCAGCACCCGCTTGCAGGGCCGTCGCTGCTGCTGCGCCAGACGATTGGCGACGTGCGCCATTTCGGCAAGCACCGATGCAGCCGACGGGTCGCCTCCGGGGTATTCAACCACCGCAACCTCGACGAATCCTTCGTTGCTGATTCCCTCCACTCCCCACCTCCTCTTCCGGTTCAGGCCGTCGAGCGGCCGGTTCAGGTTGAGGGTAGGAACTGCTTTGCCCCGGGGGCTATGAAGAAAGTTGCAAAGTGTGCTGAATGGGTGACGCAGGCAAAGCCTTGACTCTTGACCAGAGTCCAGGGATGACTATGCACGGCAGGTCCAGAGGAGTCCGCCGTGAACATTGGTCAGTTGGCACGCCAGGCCGGCGTCCCCATCGACACCGTCCGCTACTACGAACGTCAGCAGCTTCTGCCCACCGCGGCACGTACGGCAGGTGGCTATCGCATCTTCGGCGAGCAGGATCTGCGACGCCTGCGCTTCATCCGCCGGGCAAAGACTCTGGGCTTCAGCCTGGACGAGATCGGTGAACTGCTTTCCCTCAGCGATCATCCTCCGCAGGACATGGGCAGCGTGCGTGACACCGCGCGGATTCGACTGCAGGACATCGAACTGCGGATGGCCGAACTGCAGCGCATGMATGGCGCCCTCTCGCAACTGGTCGATGCCTGCCCCGGACATGGCGCGCTCGACCAGTGCCCGATCCTGGCCGCGCTGACCGGGGAAGACCGCTGAGCGCCTGACGTCTGCGTCGACACATGTGCTGCCTGGCAGGCGGAAATCGCCTCCGCGCCATCGCGCGCCATGTGTAGAAAAGTGCAACAAAGCGCTTGCCAACCCCCGGGGGCACAGCTATTATTTCGCTCCTCAGCGACGTGGGGCCATAGCTCAGCTGGGAGAGCGCCTGCATGGCATGCAGGAGGTCAGCGGTTCGATCCCGCTTGGCTCCACCATACTTTCGGCATTAGGCCGTCGAAAGGTCGCAAAGAACATTGATGAGATCTGCGTCCCCATCGTCTAGAGGCCTAGGACATCACCCTTTCACGGTGGCGACCGGGGTTCGAATCCCCGTGGGGACGCCACTCATCATGAACAACGAGGACCCGGCCGATAACCGGGTCTTTTTTGTTCACCGCCCACCGGCATTCAGGTTGTGGCGTCGGAACGCTCCTGCCCTTGTGGCAATGAACGATTCGATGAAAAAGCTTCAAAAAAAGCTTCCACAAATGTGAACAGGCAGGTATGATAGGCGGCTCGGTAACACGGGGCCATAGCTCAGCTGGGAGAGCGCCTGCATGGCATGCAGGAGGTCAGCGGTTCGATCCCGCTTGGCTCCACCACTTTCGGCATTAGGCCGTCGAGAGTTCTACAACTTGAAGTTTTTCGTGCGTCCCCATCGTCTAGAGGCCTAGGACATCACCCTTTCACGGTGGCGACCGGGGTTCGAATCCCCGTGGGGACGCCAATCTTTGAAACCCCGGCTTCGGCCGGGGTTTTTCTTTGCCTGCGATTCCCTGGTGACCGCGTTTCAGAACCGGCGATACATGCCGATCGAGGCTGGCGCGGTCGCCTCAAAGCCAAACTGCGCATACAGCCGATGTGCCTCGCCATCGGCCAACAGACTCACATACGCCGACGGCGGCAGGTTGCCCTGCATCCAGTCGCTCAGACGCTGCATCACCGCCTTGCCCAGACCCTGCCCCTGCAGGCGCGGCAGCACGGCGATATCGCAGACCTGCAGGTGGCAACCACCATCGCCGATGATCCGGCCCATCGCTACCAGCTCGCTGCCCTGGTAGGCACAGACACCGAAAACGGTATTGGGCAATGCCCGCGTCGCCGCCTCATGGGTCTTTGCACTGAGCCCGGCCAGCGCACGCAGCTGGCAGTAGTCTTCAACCGTCGGCACCGCCTGACGGAACTGGATCGTCTCTGGATCATTCATGCAACGTCTCCTGGAAGGTCGAGCTATCCTGCCGCATCCATGTCGCAGCCGCTGCGACCCATCTTCCGGCAGAGTCCAATGTGCTATTCCGCCCTGATCCGCGCCGACTACGCCAAGCTGGTGCGCGAGTTCGGCGCCGTCCTCTCCCTGGAGGAGTTCGCCGAACTCTATGCGCATGATCCCGGCAAGAAACGACCGAAAACGCCGAAAGCGATGGACGACGGATTTGCCGGTGCGCGCACCGAACTGGGCCGCGACATCGTGGCGAAGATCCAGCAATGGCATGCACAGGAGCGGCAACAGCTGCAGGCTGAGCTGGAGCGGCAGCTTGAGCGTCGCGACATCGCCAATGCAACCCTGGCCACCCGTCCCACGCAGAAAGCGCGCAATGACCTGCGCGTTGCCGGCAACCGCATCGACCGCGCGCAGGCACGGCTGGACGACCTGCATCGGGAACAGCTGCTGCCACGCGACAACCGTATTTTTCCTGGCACCTACGCGCCGGTGATGGTCAGCGAGAATGGCCGGCGCGTGATCAAGCCGATGCGCTATCAATGCCGGCTTCCGGACAAGCCCGCGCGCAACGATGTCCTCTATCCCGGCACCTACAATGCGCGGCGGGACAGCCTGGAAGGCTATTGGCGCGGGGCCTTCGGACTGCGCCACGGCGTGGTGGTGGTACAGGCCTTCTACGAGCACGTTCCTCGCCACACCATTGCCGGCCGCACCCTGCACAACGACGAGAAGGAACAGGACGTGGTGCTGGAGTTCCGCCCTGATCCGCCGCGCGACTTGTTGCTGGCCTGCCTGTGGGCGGAATGGGAGGGCCCGGAAGGACGCCTGTTGTCGTTCGCCACCATCACCGATGGACCGTCAATCGATGTTGCCGCTGCCGGCCATGACCGGGGCGTACTGCCGATCCGCGCCGAGCATCTGGACGCATGGCTCAACCCGGACCCGGACAACCTGCCGGCGCAGTACGCCATCCTCGACGACCGCGAGGAGATCCGTTATGTCTACGAAGAAGCCGCCTGAGCGGTTGGATCAGGCGTTGGCGCTGGAACGTCCCACTGCGCGGACCAATGCCTTGGACAGTTCCGCCGACAGATAGGGCTTGATCAACAGTACCCCCGATCGCATCGCGACCGGCAGTTGTTCGGCGGCCATGCCGGTGGCGAGCACGAACGGCACCCCGCGCGCGGCCAGCGCCGCAGCGACTGGTTCACTGGTCTCGTTGTGGGCCAACCGGTAATCCAGCAGGGCCACGTCAGGGTTGGCCTCTTCCAGCAGGCGCAGTGCCTCGGCAACGGACGCGRCAAGACCAACGACCAGAGCACCGGAATGCACCAGCTGCATCTGCAGCAGCGCCGCACTCATCTCGTCGTTCTCCACTACCAGCACCCGCAGGTCCTGCAACGCTGACATAGGCTATCGCTCCGTGCCTGTTAAGCGTTGCCAGTATAGCCAGCAGTCGGCCGATACCGACAATTTGAAGCCATTTCGGCCCTGTTCGCCCGCACCTCTATGAACGCCCGCCCGGCTCGGGTACACTAGCCCGCTGCTGCCGGTGTGGCGGAATGGTATACGCAGCTGACTCAAAATCAGCCGGGGGCGACCCCATGAAGGTTCGAGTCCTTTCACCGGCACCACAAGCCTTGCAACGCGAGGCTTCCAGAAGGAATGGCGGAATGGAGTCGTGAATCAGCCGACTCCGGCCAATTCTCCTCCCCACTTCCCCTCTCGATCGTCCTGTCACCGCCGCAGTTGCTGCAGCACCGCCCTCCCGTTGGGACGCAGATAGACGTCGCCGGTCTTGGTGTCCAGCAGGATGTTGAAATTCCGAAGAACTTCACTTCCGATCGTGCCATCGCCACTGGAGCCGTCTTCGTCGATGGTGAAAGACACCTTGGGCTGGTCCAGACGAATCCCCTGAATATCCGCCGAGGGAACGCGAACGTCGACCGCGCGGATCTTCCTGCCTGCGCTCCCACTGAACTGTGACGTTCCGATCTTCTTCGTAAGAACATCCTGGAGGTTGTGTCGGGAACTGTAGGAATACCCCAGGTCGATGGTCCCGTTGCTGCCGGTATCCAAAGAGAGCCACGCCTGGAGTGATGCGTTCTCCGCATGCAACGTCACTTCGACAGCGGGAATGTTGTCGATCCATCGCGTGTTCATCCTGGTGTATCCCGCCGTGCTGGGCAAAGTGCCATGCACGAACAGGGTCTTCTTGTCGTAGTCGATCTCGACAACGCTCCCCTCGAAGAATTTCCAGCCGAGAACTGCATCGAAGGGCCGATTCTGGTAGTCGATTACTGCGGCGCCCAACATTCTGCTGGCACCGCCGAGAGCGACCGTGTTGTTCGTACTGTAGTCAACCAACGTCGTGCCGTCCGCGCCGGTGTTTTCGGATTGATCGTCGATTTTCATACCAGCCAGTTCGCTTGTAGCGACCGACACGGCCATACCGTCCGCCCCCGTGTCCACCAGGAAACGGAGGGGGCGCGAATGATTGATCGTGCCTTCGGCATATATTCGATGGTCCTTGCCCAGCTCGAACGGGATCGCGATGGTCTCCGCGGAGACGGCAGGAGCCCCACAAAGGGCAGTCACCGCGAGAAGGGCAAGAAACCGGATACGGCAGATCCTGGACATTGGCAGTTTCCGTTGGGCAAGGCATGAGTCCATGCTCTGCCTTGGATGCGCCACCGGGCCAAATGGCTTAATGCGAAGCCTGGCTTGGCCGCGATCGCGAGCCGGCGTATAACGCAAAACTCCGGCATCAAGGAAGTTGTAGACTTCGGCTCCATGGAAAACGGGCGTTAAGGATTCGAGCATGGCCGACACCGGATTGTTCCTCCTCAGCGATGTTTTCGGGCAGGAAGACGACAGCGGCCGTCTGCTGCAGGTAACCCAGGTGGTGTGTCGTTGTCTGGAATGCTCGTGCCGGTTCACCGGGCGGCCCAACGAAGGCCTGATCGATCTCCCCGGTGGCGCAATTCTCAGTTGCCCCAAGTGCCCCAATCGGCAGGCTATCAGCCTGGCCAGATTCGCAGACTTTCTGCAGAAGAACGTTTGACGCTCGGGCGTCCAGCGCTTTGGCCGGTCCTGGTTGATCAAGCGGCGATTGCACAAGGGTCGACCAGCGTCCTCAGCCTGTCCGTTTAGGCAGAATCCATAGCGCTTCAGCTCCAAAACTCTTGCTGAATCCGCACTCTCGTCACAAGATCAACCCGCTCCACCCTGCAGCATGCATTGACTCTTCGGTACACGGCCATGCCAGACACAGGTCTTTTCTACGTTCTCAACATCGACCCGATGCGCGATCAGCAGGGGAACATCCAAAGCGTCATCGCAATCAGCGTCCGGTGTAACAGTTGCCAGCACGTCACTCACTCGACAGGCCCCGACCTCCAATCCATACCGGGCGGTACGCTGCTCGCTTGTGCCCAATGCGGAGGGCGCCAAGCCGTCAGCAACGCCCGCTTGGTCGAGTGCGATCACACCTTGGCCGCCAGAGCGGACTCATCAATCAGTCCGATGCCTGGGTAGGCCCTTCCCAGCCATCAAGGTACCTGGCTAAATCGTCGAGAACGTCGACCACGCGCTGCCGATAGGGACACGGTGACTGAGCAGTGACGGGCGAGCCCGGAGTTTACTGCCGTTCCAGAGCAAGCCACCGTTGCGTTGGCCGGGGCGGCCCGCGCCGCCTCATAAGCCAGCGCGCGCCGGCGCCCTACACCACCCGCAGCGCCGGGGAATGCACGCCATGACCATGCCCTGCCCCCGCGTGCACACGGAACCCTGCCACCGTCTGCAGCAGCTGCGAAGACTGCTCTTCCATGCTGCGCGCGGCCGCTGAGGCCTCTTCCACCAGCGCTGCATTCTGCTGCGTGCCCTGATCGATCAGATCCACCGCGTGGTTCATCTGCTGGATGTCATCGCTCTGCTGTTGCGCAGCCGCACTGATCTCGGTCATCAGGTCGCTGACACGCCGCACGTCGACCACGATCTCGTCCATGGTCCGGCCGGCGCTCTCGACCTGCGCCGTTCCGGCACCGACGTTGGCAACAGACGCATCGATCAGCTGCTTGATTTCCTTTGCCGCACCCGCCGAGCGATGCGAGAGCTCGCGGATCTCGGTGGCAACCACGGCGAAACCACGACCATGCTCACCGGCACGCGCCGCTTCCACCGCCGCGTTCAATGCCAGGATGTTGGTCTGGAAGGCAATGCCATCGATCACACCGATGATGTCGACGATGCGACGCGAGGAAGCATTGATCACCTCCATCGTCGAGACCACGTCATGCACCACCTGGCCACCCCGTGCGGCCACATCGGCGGCGCCGCCGGCCAGTTGGCTGGCCTGGCGCGCGTTGATCGCGGTGCGCTGCACGGTCTCGGCCAGCCCCTTCATCGACACGGCGGTTTCTTCCAGAGAGGCAGCCTGCTGTTCGGTACGCTGGGAAAGGTCGTTGTTGCCTTCGGCGATCTCGCTCGCACCGACCGCAATGGTGTCTGCGGCGAACTTGATCTGACCGATGATGGCCGCCATCGCCTCGACCAGCGCGTTGACGCCACCGCATAGCTCGGCGATCGGGCCCGTCTTGTCGGCCATGCCGATGCTCCGGGTCAGGTCGCCCTCCTTTGCCGACGCCACCACTTCGCGCGTCTGCGCGACGGCGTGCTGCATTGCCTGGCTCTCATGCACCTGTGCGGTGATGTCGGTGGCGTACTTGACGACCTTGAACGGCCGGCCACCGGCATCGAGGATCGGGTTGTACGACGCCTGGATCCACACTTCACGACCGCCTTTGCCCAGCCGCCGGTACTGGCCTGCGTCGTACTCGCCGGAGCCGAGTTTTTCCCAGAACCGCCGATACTCGACACTGGCCCGGTAGTCGGGCTCGACGAACAGCGAATGATGCTGGCCACGCACCTCTTCCAGCGTATAGCCGGTGGCGGCCAGGAAGTTCGCATTGGCCGCCAGGATGCGGCCATCCATGCTGAACTCGATGACCGCCTGCGATTTGTCGATGGCGGCCAGCTGCCCCGCCGATTCGGCTGCCTGCTGCTTCTGCGCGGTGATGTCGGTGGCGAACTTGACCACCTTGTACGGCCGACCGTGCTGGTCAAGCACCGGGTTGTAGGAGGCCTGGATCCAGATTTCGCGCCCGCCCTTGCCGAAGCGCCGGTACTGACCTGCATCGAACTCACCGCGGCCCAGCCGCGCCCAGAAGTCGCGGTATCCGGTGCTGCGCGCGTCCTCGGGATCGACGAACAGGGAATGATGCCTGCCCTGGATCTCATCCAGGCGATATCCCACTGCCTGCAGGAAGTTGTCATTGGCCTGCAGGATGGTGCCGTCGAGGGCGAACTCGATGACCGCCTGCACCCGGTGCAATGCGGCCACCTGGGCCTCAAGCTCGACGTGCCGCCGATGCTGCTCGGCCACCTCCGTGGCGCGGCGCTGCCTGCCCAACACTCCCTGCAGCGCGCGCAGGGGAGACCAACGGGTGAGCACTTCGACCGGCGCCTGAGCACCTTCCATGGAGCCTGAAATAAGCATCGTCTGATCCTCGGTGTCCGGGTAGCGGTTGCGACCCGCCGGGCGGGATGCCCGGCGGCAACTTCGATTGCCTGGGACTGCAGACGCCGGAAGGCGTCACTCGAGCGACTGGCAGGAACAGTACGGCAGCTGCGATCGTCATCAAACAGCGGCGGAGCACACGGCACGGGCCGCCCATCGGAGGCAGCCTCGGGTCCGGCGGCGGGAGCCTGCAGCGGGCTCCAGAGAAGGTAACGGCGCGACGGCCAGCAACTTTAGGGGGCCAGCCCCTGGTCGGCAGCGCGCCGCAGAACCCAGCGCAGCAGTATCGTTGCCAGCACCGCCGGCAGGTAGCCCAGACTGCCGCAGACGACCAGCAGGGACGGCCCCGCCAGCGGCCCGCCGCCGCCCAGGATCCAGCTGCGGGTAGCGAGGATGTACAGCGCGAACGGCACCAGCAGCAACGGTGCCAGCCGCAACAGCTGCCACCGCCACCTCCCCGGCCCGATCCAGCCGGCCAGTGCACCCAGCACGGCACCTGCAGCTGCGATGGTGGCGATTTCATCCATGACGCGCTTCCGGAAGTCTTCCAGCCACCATTCTGGACCAGCGCCGACGGAAAGGGGATGCGGCAGGCACACAGAAGGTTGCAATGACCATCGGGACATCCCTTGCCTGCGCGCTGCCGGCAGCATGCGCCCACTGAATGGATTTTTCCTGGGAGGCAGCATGCTTCGACGCTTGAACGCCATCATCTTCCTCAGCCTGTGCAGTGCCGGCGCATTGGCCAGCGACGCGGGCTTCCGCCCCAGCTTCCATCCCGACCAGCTGAAGGGGCCACCCGCCGGTCGCCACAACGAAGTACTGGTGCTTGGGACAGCACATCTGTCGGAACTGCCAAAGACCTTCGAGCCGGCCATGCTGGAGCCGTTGTTGCAGCGCTTGGCACGTTGGCGCCCGGAGGCGATTGCCACCGAAAACCTGTCCGGCCTGCAGTGCGACTTCATGCGTCGCAATCCCAGCCGCTATGCCGAAAGCGTCGAAACCTACTGCTTCGACACCGACGCGGCCCGCGTCGCCACCGGCTTCGACGTGCCCAGCGCGAACGCCGAAATGGGACGCCTGCTGTCGGCATGGCCGGCAAGCCCGACAGCCGCGCAGCGTCGGCACTTGGCCGCGGTGTTCCTGGCCGCTGGCGAGCGCGGATCGGCGCAGGTGCAATGGCTGCGCCTGCCTGTGCAGGAGCGCGTCGCCGGCGACGGGCTGGATGCTGCGCTGGTCGAGATTCTCGACAAGAGCCTGACCCGTCGCAATGAAACCAACCTGGTGGCCGCAGTCCTCGCTGCCCGGCTGGGACTGGAGCGCCTGTGGGCAGTGGACGATCACACCGCCGATTCGGCAACCCCGCCCAAGGACCAGAAAGCAGCACGCGAAGCGATCATGTCGGCCTGGGACAATCCGCACGCAAACGCACGGCGGGACGCCGACGAGCCGCTGTATGCCAACATCGGCAAGGTCGATGGCGTGCTGGACCTGTATCGCGCCTACAACCGCCCCGGCGTCGGCCTGCAGGCCTACCAGGCCGATTTCGGTGCTGCGCTGGTCGAACCCTCACCCCAGGGCTTTGGCCGCAACTACGTGGGCTACTGGGAAACCCGCAACCTGCGCATGGTCGCCAACATCCGCGAAGTGCTGGGCCAGCGCCCGGGAACGCGCCTGCTGGCCATCGTTGGCGCCTCGCACAAAGGCTACTACGAGGCCTACCTCAACATGATGCACGACGTGCAGCTGGTGGATGCCGAAGAGGTGCTGCGCTGAGGCCCGCACCTGATCAACGCAGCAGATCCGCTACCCACGTTGCTGCGCATCGCGACGCCCGGCGCGCCAGATCATCACGCTGGCAGCGACGATGCAGCCCAGGGTGACCAGCAGCATCAGCGCCACGCCCCACTGCACCACGGGGACCAGCATCCGGGCCTGCTGGTCGTTGCGCAGCTGCTCCAGCCGGAGCCAGCCGGAGAGAGCCAGGGACCAGCCGACAACGGCCGGCGCATAAGCACGGACTGCACTCAGGTTCCAGGACGTCATGTTGTTTTCCTGCCAAGGTGGGGCGTTGGCGCAGTATTCGCCGCGCCCCTCTCACAGGCTGAGATCAGCCGTCGCTGAGGTCGCCGCCGTCCGCCGGCGAGCTACCGGGCAGTTCGCCGGTTTCGCCCTGCACCTGCACATTGTTGCGCCCCATCGCCTTGGCCCGGTAGCACTGGGCATCGGCGGCGGCGACGGCCTGGTCCACGCTCATGCCGGCGGCAAGCGGTGCGATGCCGATGCTGGCGCCGATCCGCAGCTGGTGCTGGTCCCACGGAATGGACAGGTTGGCCAGGGTATGCAGCAACTCGCCGCCGATGCGCGCCRCTCGCCGCGGGCTGCACCCGGACAGGATCACCGCGAATTCGTCACCGCCCAGGCGCGCCACCACATCCGAGTCGCGCACACCATGGCGCAATGCGCTGGCCACGGCCCACAGCACGGCGTCGCCGGCCAGATGACCAAAGGTATCGTTGACCGGCTTGAACCGGTCCAGAT
>NZ_JBFTOJ010000120.1:0-13272 GCF_056397905.1 Stenotrophomonas sp. 05L414_2 | reverse complement strand
GCATAGGCCTCGTACAGTTCCATCATGGTGAATTCCGGGTTGTGGCGGGTGCTGACGCCTTCGTTGCGGAAGTTGCGGTTGATTTCGTAGACGCGTTCCAGGCCACCGACGGTCAGGCGCTTGAGGTACAGCTCCGGCGCAACGCGCAGGTACAGGTCAAGGTCCAGCGCGTTGTGGTGGGTGGTGAACGGCTTGGCCGCCGCGCCGCCGGGGATGTAATGCATCATCGGCGTTTCGACTTCGAGGAAGTCGCGGTTGTCCAGCCATGCACGCATCGCACGGATGATCTTCGAGCGCTTGATGAAGACCGCGCGCGACTCCGGCGTCACGATCAGGTCGACGTAACGCTGGCGATAACGCTGTTCGACGTCGGCCAGGCCATGCCACTTGTCCGGCAGCGGGCGCAGCGACTTGGTCAGCAGACGGATCGATTCGGCCTTGACCGACAGCTCGCCGGTCTTGGTGCGGGTCAGGCCACCTTCGACAGCGATGATGTCGCCCACGTCCCAGCCCTTGAAGGCGGTGTAGGCATCACCCAGCACGCTGCCCTGCAGGAACAGCTGGATGCGGCCCGATTCGTCCTGGATCTGGGCGAAGCTGGCCTTGCCCATGACCCGCTTGGCCATCAGGCGACCGGCCATCTTCACCTGGCGGCCGTTGCCTTCCAGGGTTTCGGCGGTCCACTGCTCCGCATCGGCGAATTCTTCCTGCAGGCTGCCGGCGAAGTCCTCGCGACGGAAGTCGTTCGGATACGCGATCCCCTGCCCGCGCAGCGCTTTGAGTTTCTCACGGCGCTCGGCGATCAACTTGTTTTCGTCGACGGGGGGGGTATCGGTAGCTTCGCTCATGGATCTGCGGGAATCGTGTAGTGAGGGGGAGTGTTGCGCCCGGCGCAGCCGGTTGCCCAGCATACCAAAAGCGCCCTGCCCCGGCCTCGGGCCGCCCCTGCTGCGGTAGCCGCCAACCTTGGTTGGCGCCCACCGTGTCGACCAAGGTCGACACCTACCGGGCTCCCAGGAACCCCTGCCGCAGTCGATCAACCTCAATCCACCGCCCTGGTAGCCGCCAACCTTGGTTGGCGCTCTACCGCGCCGGGCATGGGGAGGCATCCACGCATGGTCTGGATCTACTGTGTCGACCAAGGTCGACACCTACCGGGCTCGGGGGTCGACACCTACCGGGCTCGGGGGGCGACGCCTACGGGGCTCCGGGGGGGCGACACCTACCCGTTTCCCGGGAATGCCTGCCGCAGCTCATCCACCAGCACCCGCTGGTTCTCCGAATAGTCCACCGGCACCGACACCAGATGCACGCCGCCCGCGGTGAACGCTGCTTCCAGGGTCGGAATGAACTGCTCGATCGCCGTCACCTCGTGCCCTTGGCAGCCATAGGCCTCGGCGTATTTGACGAAATCCGGATTGCCGAAGGTCATGCCGTAGTCGGCGAAACCATCCACCGCCTGCTTCCAGCGGATCATTCCGTAGGCGCCGTCGTTGAGGATCAGCACTACCAGGTTCAGGCCCAGCCGCCGCGCGGTCTCCAGCTCCTGGCTGTTCATCATGAAACCGCCATCGCCACACACCGCCAGCACGCGTCGCTGCGGATACAGGATCGAGGCCATGATCGCTGACGGCAGCCCTGCGCCCATCGTTGCCAATGCGTTGTCCAGCAGCAGCGTATTGGCCACCTGGGTACGGTAGTTGCGCGCGAACCAGATCTTGTACATGCCATTGTCCAGCGCCACGATGCCGTCCGGCGGCATCACCTGGCGCACGTCATGCACCAGCCGCTGCGGCGTGAAACCGGCCTCTTCGGCGCGATCGGCGATGTGCTCCAGGATCGTCGCGCGCAGCGGCAGCAGTGCAGCGGCGTTGTCCACCCTGCCCTCGATACGGTCGGCCAGCAGGGTCAGCGAGCGGCCGATATCGCCGATCACCTCCACCTGCGGGAAGTACACCTGCTCCACCGCAGCCTGCGAGTAGCCGATGTGGATGACCGTGCGGCCACCCGGGCGCATCACGAAGGGCGGCTTCTCCGTCACCTCGTGGCCAATGGTCACGATCACATCGGCCTGATCGATGGCCATGTGCACGTAGTCGCGCTCGCTCAGTGCCGCCGTGCCCATGTACAGGCCCGAGCCACCGGCCACCGCGCCCTTGCCCATCTGCGTGGTGACGAACGGGATGCCGGCCCGCAGCACGAAGGCCGACAGCGCCTCGCTGGACTGCGGTCGCGACGCCGCCGAGGCGATCACCAGCAGCGGACGCTTGGCCTCGCGGATGATCTGCGCCGCACGGTCCAGCGCCTCGGGACTGGCGATCGGCCGATCCACCGGGTGTGGCGGGATCAGTGCAACGTCCTCGACCTCCATCGCCGCGATGTCCTCGGGCAGTTCCAGCAGCACCGGCCCGGGGCGCTCTTCCAGCGCCGTGCGGAAGGCCTCGCGGACGATGGTGGGGATGGTGCGCGCCGAAACGATCTGCCGCGCCGACTTGGTCAGCGGCTTCATCGTGCTGACGATATCCACGATCTGGAAGCGCGCCTGCTTGCTGGCCACGATGCCCTTCTGCCCGGTGATCATGATCACCGGCCACGCGCCGAGCAGTGCGTAGGCGGCACCGGTGGTGAAGTTCAGCGCACCCGGGCCGAGCGTGGCCAGGCACACGCCGGGCTTGCCGGTCAGGCGGCCGTAGGTCGCGGCCATGAACACGGCAGCCTGTTCGTGGCGGGTGATGACCAGCTCGATGCTGGAGTGGCGAAGCGACTCGACGACATCGAGGTTCTCTTCACCGGGAATGCCAAAAATGCGCTCGACGCCCTCGTTTTCGAGTGCGGCGACGAGCAGATCGGAACCCTTGGACATGGAATGACGTCCTTCTCGCAGTGCGTGATGATGGAACGTTGCAGGGATGCTGACAGGAACGGTGGATGGCCCGCGTCAACGGCGGTCGAACCACACCGTCTGCGCGTTGACGAACTCGCGGATGCCGAAGTGCGACAGCTCGCGGCCGAAGCCGCTCTTCTTCACTCCGCCGATCGGCACGCGTGGATCGGAGGCAGAGAAACCGTTGACGAACACGCCACCGGTCTGCAGCCGGCGCGCCAGCTGCATCGCGCGGGCGTGGTCGCCGGTCCACAGATTGCCGCTCAGGCCGAACTCGCTCTGGTTGGCCAGTTCCACCGCATGGTCGGCGTCGCGCGCGCGGCTGATCGACGCCACCGGCCCGAAGGTCTCGGTGTCGAAGGCCTGCATGCCCGGCTCGACGCCCGCCAGCACGGTGGGTGCATAGAAACTGCCGGGGCGATCGAGCTGCTTGCCGCCCACGAGCAACTGCGCACCGGCCTCGACCGACGCACGCACCTGTGCATCAAGCTGTTCAAGCAGGTCCTGCCGGGCCATCGGTCCGATCCGGTTGCCGGCCTCGCGGCCATCGCCCACGGTCAGCGCCTGCACGCGCTCGCAGAACAACGACACGAAACGCTCATACACGGCGTCTTCGACGATGATGCGCTTGCCGGCAATGCACACCTGCCCGGTGTTCTGGAAGCGCGAGGCCACCGCGGCATCGACCGCTGCCTCCAGGTCGGCGTCGGCCAGCACGATGAATGGATCCGAGCCACCCAGCTCCAGCACCACCTTCTTCAGCGCCTGCCCGGCCTGCGCGGCGATGCTGCGCCCCGCAGCGACGCTGCCGGTCAGGGTCACGGCAGCGATGCGGTCATCGGCGATGGCGGCACTGGTTCCCTCGCGGCTGATGTTGGCGGCGATGAAGGTGCCGTCGGGCAGGCCCGCGTCGCGCCACGCAGCGGCGAGCAGCCCGGCGGTGCCGACGATGTTTTCGGCCGGCTTCAGCAGGAAGCCGTTGCCGCCCATGAGGATCGGCACGGCCGCGCGCATCACCTGCCAGTACGGGAAATTCCACGGCATGATGCCGAGCACAACGCCCAGCGGCAGGTAGGAGACATAGGCCTTGTTGTCGGCCACCGCGGTCGGCTCATCGCGCAGGAACGCCGCACCGTTGTCGGCGTACCAGTCACACAGCACCGCGCACTTCTCGATCTCGGCCAGCGACTCGGCGTGGACCTTGCCCATTTCGGCAGTGGCCATCGCAGCGAGGGGTTCGCGGTCGCGACGCAGCACAGCGGCCATCGCACGCAGCACGCTGGCGCGTTGTTCCAGTGACTGCGCGCTCCAGGCTGCAAAACCGGCCTGGCCGCGGTCGAGGATGGCTTCCAGTTCGGCGTCGGTGGCGAAGGGGTGGCTGGCGATCTGCTGGCCGGTCGCCGGATCGCGGGAAATGGCAGCGGGGGCTGCGGGGGAAGCGGACATGCAGGTCTCCTGTTGTCTCGACAACGGGCGGCTGCCCGTTTCCTGACAACGAATGTGGACCCGATCGATGGCAGCAACAAGGCGTCTGCGTATCCTGTGACCTGCACTTACCTGCCTGAATGGGGTTGATCGGCAGGGCTGCGCCCTGGTACGCGCCATCGCATGCGCGCTGCCGCTCCCACGCTTCGCTACGCGAACCGCGGGCCCCACTTACCAGCCCCCATACCCCCGCCGCTTCGCGGCCGCCCCCTGACTCAGGGGGCTCTTCTCCAGACCCAACCCGGCGCCTCCAGTAGATCCACGCCATGCGTGGATGAATTTCCATCGAGATCGACTATCTCGAATTGAAACCGAAAAGCATCCACGCATCGCGTGGATCTAACGTGTCGACCAAGGTCGACACCTACCAACAGCAGCGGAGATCTGTCAGAGGTGGGGCGGTGTCGGAGTGCGGGGTGTCCGCGGCATGGATGCCGCGGCCAAGCCCCCATGGATGGGTTCACGGCGTCCCCGCACTCCGACACCGCCCCGCCACCCCACGGAAAGCCGGCTGTTGCTGTTGCTGTTGCTGTTGAGGTTGCCGGCCAGCGACCGGCACTACAGCAGGTGCAGGGCGCAGCCCTGCCGACCAACCTACCTTCGCGGCAGGTAGGTCACCAGTGACAGGTCATGCCGGCTCTCCGGCACCAGCGCCACGTACTGCAGGTCCAGCAGCCCGCGCGTGGGATGGTTCAGCTTCTTCGCACCTTCGTCGAAACGACGCACATCGTGCTCGGGCCACCACTGGCGGAACTGCTCGCTGTGCGCACCGATGTCCTCGGCCAGTGCCAGGAACGGCGCCTTGTCCGGCGCCTGCGCCATCGCCGCGCGGAAGCTGGCCAGCAGCCCGCGGGTCATTTCTTCCCAGTTGAGGATCAGCGTGCGGTACGGCGGATACAGGAACATCAGCCGCAGCGTGTTGCGTTCGTGCGGCGCCAGCTGACCGTAATCAACAAACAGATCGGCGATGGCCGGGTTCCAGGCCAGGATGTCGAATCGGGTATTGCGCACGTAGGCCGGGATCGGCTGCATCGCCTCCACCAGCTGGCGCAGGCCGTCGGTCACCGTCTCGTCGGGCGATTCCAGCGGCACGCCATAGCCGGACAGCGCGAACGCGTAGGCGCGCTCGTCGTCGCTCAATCGCAGTACCTGCGCCAGGCGCTCCAGCACCTCGGGCGAGGCGCGCACTTCGCGGCCCTGCTCGATCCAGGTGTACCAGCTGACACTGACCCCGATCGCCAGTGCGACTTCCTCGCGCTTCAGGCCCGGCGTGCGTCGGCGGCCGGCTGGCAGCCCCAGCGTTGCTGGGTCGACCCGCGCACGGCAGGCCTTGAGAAAGCCTCCCAGTTCCTTGCGTTCGGCTTCACTGCGCATCATCGCCCTGCCCTGCAGGTTTCAACGGCGTTGCGGGACGCCGATGACGTCCCGAAACGCAGGGCCCGGGCAGCGGACGGTACCGCTGTCGCCGGGCACGCATCAGGCATCGATGCGCTTGGAGCCGACCGCCAGGCCGGCCTTCAGGCTGGCCTCGACGAACTCGTCCAGGTCACCGTCGAGCACCTTCTGCGTATCCGAACGCTCGATGCCGGTGCGCAGGTCCTTGATACGGCTCTGGTCGAGCACGTAGTTGCGGATCTGGCTGCCCCAGCCGATATCGGACTTGGTGGCTTCCACCGCATCACGCTCGGCGTTGCGCTTCTGGATCTCCAGCTCGTACAGCTTGGCGGCCAGCATCTTCATCGCGTTGTCGCGGTTCTGGTGCTGGCTACGGCCGGTCTGGCAAGCCACGACCGTGTTGGTCGGGATGTGGGTGATACGCACCGCCGACTCGGTCTTGTTGACGTGCTGACCACCGGCACCGGACGAGCGGTACACGTCGGTACGCAGATCGGCCGGGTTGATGTCGATTTCGATGTTGTTGTCCACTTCCGGCGACACGAACACCGAGGTGAAGCTGGTATGGCGGCGGTTGTCCGAGTCGAACGGCGACTTGCGCACCAGGCGGTGCACGCCGGTCTCGGTCTTCAGCCAGCCATAGGCGTAGTCGCCTTCCACGCGCAGCGTGGCCGACTTGATGCCCGCGACGTCGCCACCGGACACTTCCATCAGCTCGGTCTTCCAGCCACGCGATTCACACCAGCGCAGGTACATGCGCAGCAGGATCTCGGCCCAGTCCTGGGCTTCGGTACCACCGGCACCGGCCTGGATGTCGACGAACGCCGGAGCGTTGTCCATCTGCCCGGAGAACATGCGCTGGAACTCCAGCTTCTCCACGTGCGCCTGGTGCTTGTCCAGGTCGGCCACCACGGCCAGCGCGGTGTCCTCGTCCTGCTCGGACTCGGCCAGCTCCAGCAGTTCGGTGGCGTCGCTCAGGCCCTCCAGCACCGCGGCGATGCCGCCCACGGTCTTTTCCAGGGTCGAGCGCTCGCGCCCCAGGTTCTGGGCGTACTCGGCATTGTTCCAGACGTCGGGGCTTTCCAGCTCCCGCGTTACTTCCTCAAGACGCTCTTTCTTGGCGTCGTAGTCAAAGATACCCCCGGAGCGACAACACGCGATCGGTCAGATCGGCGATGCGCTGGCGGACAGGATTCAGTTCGATCATGTCGGCGGTTATGCATTCAAAAGATGACTGCAAATGATACCGCAGGCCGGGGTGAACCGGCGCAGAAGCCGGTCCCGCCCTGCCACGCCCCTACCCGCCCAAGGCCTGGCGCAGCAACGGCAGCTGGCGCCGGCTGCAGGGTACCTTGGCCCCATCGGCCATGTGCAGCAAGGCCTCGCCCCCATCCAGCGGCTCGATCGAGCGCAGCTGGTCACGGTTGACCAGCCAGCTGCGGTGGCTGCGCAGGAACAGGACCGGGTCCAGCCGCGCCTCCAGCACGGCCATGGTGATCCGCAGCGGGTAGTCATGCCCGCGCACCCGCAGGTTCACATAGTTGCCGGCGGCCTGGGCGTACTCGACGTCGGCCGTGGCCACCAGGAACTCCTTGCCCAGCTTGCGCACAAGGAAATGGTCGGGGCGATCGACCGGTTCGACCGGCGGGCCCTCATCGGGGGCGGCAAGCAGGGTCGCTTCACCCTGGCGGCGGCGGCCGAACCAGGCCAGGGCATGGACTGCCGAGACCAGCAGCGCATAGGTCTGGATGTCCTTGAAGAACTCGTAGAACCATTGCGCCGGCCAGTCCCCAAAGGTGTAGTGGCTGCCAAGCACGGCGTGGGCGGCCTTGCGCAGCAGGACCATCGCACTCACATGCAGCAGCCACCACGCAACCGCGCCCAGCAGATACGGCACCAAGCGCTGTCGCCAGGTATCGGTGTGCAGCGGCCAGCGCGAAGCGGCGCGGATCAGCACCGCCAGCAGCAGCAGCGACACCAGCGCACTGCTGAACTCGTCAATCGTGGCCGCCATCCATTGGGAGGGCAGCCCATCGCGCGCCGCCATCATGGCCTTGGCCAGCACATTGGCCGCCGCCGTCCCCAGGAACAGTACGACCCAGAACACGGCTGCCTGCCGCCCTTGCCTGCCGTTGCCCATCGATTCGCCACGCACGTCCGGGTCCTGCTGGTTGTACTCATCCATCACTGGATTATCGCCAACCACAGCCCCGCTGACGTACGCCATTCGTCCCCCCGCCCCGCCATTGGGCCCTGCCGGGCATCCAACCGCCCCTTGCTGCTGGCGACAGCCCACAAGGACTTCCACTCTGCGAGGACTCCAACACGGATACCGCCATGACCCGCCGCCACGACCTCGACACCCTGCGTATCGGTGCCTTCGGGCTGTTGATCCTCTACCACGTGGCCATGGCCTACGTGGCCGGATGGGACTTCCACCTCAAGAGCGTCCACACCGCGGAGTGGCTGCAATGGCCGATGATCGCGCTGAATCGTTGGCGCATGCCGCTGCTGTTTGCCATCTCCGGCATTGCACTGGGCCTGTGCCTGCCTGCGCAGGGCCGTTGGCGGTTCGCGTTACGGCGCAGCGGGCGGCTGTTGTTGCCGCTGTTGTTCGGCATCGTCGCGGTCGTTTCGCTGCAGGCCTACTGTGAAGCGGTGGACAAGGGCGACGTCACGCCAGGGCTCGGTGCATTCCTGTGGCGCTACTGGCAGTTCCGGCCGTGGCCGGGAGCCAGCTTCACCGGTGCCGCCTATGGCTTCACCTGGAACCACCTGTGGTACCTGGCCTATCTGATCCCTTACACGCTGCTGGCGATCGTGTTGGCCAGCGTAGTGCGGCCGCTGCACCACCGCCTGCCGGGCCTGCCTGCGGGCGACCGCTGGGTGGCCACGCTGGGCCTGCTGCTGCCGGTGCTGTGGCTGGCGTGGGCGCTGCTGGTGATCCTGCCCGCCCACCCGCCAACCCATGCGCTGGTCGATGACCTGTACGTCCACGCCGAATCGCTGCCCCTGTTCCTCGGCGGCTTCCTCGCCGCGCGCTGGCAGCGCGGCTGGGATCTGCTGGTGCGCGGCCGGCGGTTGACCCTGGCGCTGGCCGTTGTCGGGCTGACTGTCGAACTGGGCATCCGCGCGTTGGGGCGGATGCCCGACCTCGGCGATCTGCCGCAATGGGTGCTGGCGCTGCCGTGGGCGCAGACCGAGCGCGTTGGCCGAGCGCTGTACACCTGGTGTTCCCTGCTGGCCCTCTTCGGATGGGCGCAGGTCCTGCTGGCGCGGCCATGGCGTGGCCTGGGCTACTGCCGCGAGGCGGTGTTCAGCTGGTACATCCTGCACCAGACCGTGCTGATCATGCTGTTGTACTGGTTGCGTCCCCTGCAGCTGGGCGCATGGCTGGAGCCGGCGCTGGTGATTGTAGGCACCGTCGCCGGCTGCCTGCTGATCCATGAACTGCTGGTACGCCGTGTGCGCTGGCTGCGGCCGCTGTTCGGGTTGCGTGCCGATCGCAACGGCGCAGTGAGCATCACGCAGGACCACAGCGCCGGCCGCCGGGCATGGCCCGGCGCTACCGCACCTCGAACTCGCCGACCAGCACCGTCTCGGCACGATCCTTCAGCCGCATCGTGATCATCTGGTCCTTCTGCTTCGGCGTGCCCCAATGGGTGGTCAGGCGCAGCATCAGCGTCGTCGCACCGGTCACCAGCTGCTGGCGGCTGCCGAAGTAGTTCGCCTCCACCTTGTACTTGCCCGGCTTGGCGTTGCGCAGCGAGAACTGTTCCGGACCATAGCCACCGGTGAAGTCCTGCGACATCTGCCCACCCTGGTAGGTCAGGCGGTTGCCGTAGTACGCACGCTCGCCGTTCGGGTCGGTGACCCACAGGTCCATGTCGCTGTTGTCGGCATCCCAGGCCAGCACCACGCGCAGGTCCAGTGGCATCGCCTGCAGCAGGCGCGGGTCGATGCCGGTGGTATCCAGGCGCGGCGTGCTGCCGGCCACCAGGTTGGTCAGTTCATCCAGGGCGATCAGCGCGATGCCGTCGAAACGACCATCCCACGGCCGCACGACCACCTGGTACAGCGGCGCCAGCGCCTGCTGCGGCTTGCCCGCTGCGGCCAGCGCCAGGCCCAGATCACGGAAGCTCTGCGGTTCCTCCTGGCCCATCGCCAGCACCTGCTCGAACACCGGCACCGCCAGTGCGGGTGCATCGGCCTGCAGCAGGCGGTAGCCGAGAACGCGCAGCAGATGGCGGTTGTCCAGCTCCATCTCGGCCAGGTTGGACAGCACGCGCAGGGCAAGATCGCGCTGGCCCTGTTCGATCAACAGGTCGGCCACGTCGAGGAAGAACGCACTGCTGTTGGCGTTCGCAGCGCGCTCGGCCAGATAGCGGTCGTACAGCTGCGACGACGGCCCCTGGCGCAGGCGGCGGGCAACCGGCGAATCCGATTGCCAGGCGGCCAACCGGATTCCCAGCTGGCCGTCATTGGCGGCGGCCGGTGCATTGGACGCCGTGGGTTCGATGGCAACTGCATCCATCGCGGCCTCCAGGCCCGCAGGTGCCTGCCGCGGCGGCGATCGACGGGCGCGCGCGCTGCTGGACTCCGCCCGCTGCTCGGCGGCAACGGCCATCGGCGCTGGCGCGGGAGGAGGCGCGGCGAGCATCGCCACCGGGGCAGCCGCATACGCGTCCTGACCGACCACTTCCAGCGCCTTCGCCTGCACGCGCATGCCCTTCGGCCAACGGCGGCTCCACCATTGCTGGCGCTGCTGCCACTGCGTCACCACCTTGTCCAGGCGCTGACGGTCGGCGGCATCGCGATCTGCAACCTGGCGTGCGAAGCGCTGGTCGTACTGGGCGCGCAAGGCACCTGCGGGGCGGATCGCGTAGCGCAGGTAGTCGTCCAGCGTTTCCAGCACGATCAGTGAAGTGTCCGGGCCCACCAGGCTGAACTGCTGCGACAGGCGCTGCATCGCCTCGCGATTGCCGCGCCGATCGGTCGACAACTGCTGCAGGCGTGCCTGTGCCCACAGGCCGGCCAGCAGATCGCCATCGGCGCTGGTGGAGCTCTCCGGCAGTGCCTGCCATTGCCCACCGGCAATGCGCACCCGCATCGGCACACCTTCGGCCGCCAACCGCGCATGCAACCACAGCCAGCCCTGGGCCTGGCTGCGGCGGTCGACCACCACGTCCTGCACGCCACGGCCGGCATCGATCTGGACATCCAGTGGCATCGACAGCAGCTCCCGTGCAGCGGCATCGATATCGCTGCCGAGCGCCACGAAACTGCCAGCATGCGCCTCGCTCCAACCGCGCAGGCGTGTGGCATCGGTGCGTGCGCCGGCACTGCTGACCGCAAACAGGCGCTGATCGGCGGCCAACGCCGGCAGTGCTTCCGGCCCATAGGTCAGCAGGCCGTCGCTGACCATCAGGTACTCCTTCACCGAGGGCTGCGGCTGCCACTGCGCCAGCGCGCTGGCGCCATCCGGCTGCACCGCCATCAACGCGCGCCGCAGTTCACTCCAGTCACCCCTGCGGATACGGAAACGACGCACAGGCTCGGCGCGATCACGCAGCACGGTCAGCGCGACGTTGCCCTCGCCCATCGCAGCAAAGTAGCGATCCAGCAGCGCGAACTCGCGGGTGCGGTCGCGCTGGCCTGCGGAACCCGAACCGTCCCACAGCAGCCCCACCTCCGACGGCACACGGCGCGGCGCGGTCGACGTCGGCACCGGCAGCTGCGCCAACAGGTAGTGACCGTCCTGCCAGCGTGCAACCTGCACCTGTGCCTTGCGCTCGGCCAGCAGCGTCCATTGCAGCTGGGCCGGCAACTGCGCGCCACGTCCTTGCCAGTGCAGGCGGCCATCGGCGATGCGGAACGGCGCGCTTCCTGCCTCAGCCCCCTTCGGTGCCCGCACGTCCAGTTCGACGGCTGCGGCGCCGGCGACGAACTGCAGCGGCAGTGTCCAACGCCAGCCCTGCCCGGCATATGCCAGCGGCTCGCGTACGACCAACTGCACGCGGCGGCTGCCGCCGGCCGGCAGCGGATACACGCGCAGCCGGAACTGGTTGCCGGCGGTCTGCTCCAGCAGGCCCGGGTCGACGCCACGGCGGGCGATCTCCTCGAACACCTGACGACCGCGGTCCTTGGGCACCGGTACTGCCTCGCGCAACTCGCCGTTGATGTCCAGGGCGAACCCGGTGATCTGCTGGCCCTCGGCCAGCGGGAACTGCAGCTCGCCTTCCAGCACGCGCTGGTTGGGGTTATGGAACTCCAGGGTGATACGGGTCTGGGCGATACCGGCCTGGACCTCGCCTTCGATGCCGGCATGTCGCAGCTGCACGGGCTGCTCGGCGGCGGGCGCGATCAGGAGCGGAGTGGTTGCCTGCGGTCGAGCAATTCGGGGCGCCTGAGCGCCGACAGGCCAGGCCGCAAGGGCCAGCAACAACACAGCGCAGCAACGGGTGAAGACCATGACAGGACTCCAGTGGGATCGTGACTGCTTGAACGCACCAACCGGGTGGACGGGGTTAACGTGATTCGATGCTGGTTCTTCGCTGCCCCTGGGCGCACCATGTGCGACTTCCCGATCCCGTGCAAGGATGCCCATGCGTTCTCTCCTGCTTCCCACCCTGCTGGCCCTGTGCTGGCCGTTGGCCGCCGGCGCCGTCGATGCGCCTGCAGGCCTCTATTTCCAGCATCACGACTGGGTCGTGGCCTGCGACAACACGCGCACGTGCCGCGCGGCCGGCTACGCCAGTGGCGATGACAGCACCCTGAGCGTGCTGCTGACCCGGGCGGGCGGCCCCAATCAGGCCATCAGCGGTCGGATGTCGTTGCAGCCGATCGATGACCAGCCGCAGCCCAAGGGCGCGCTGCACCTGCGCATCCAGCAGCGTGACCTCGGTGTGCTGGCGCCGGCCACGGAGCCGGGTGTCCATGTGCTCAGCGCGGCACAGACCAGCGCAGTGCTGTCCGCGCTGGTGCGCGATGGTGGCATCGCGGTTGTCGATGGCGCCGGCCACACGTGGCCGCTGTCGGACAAGGGCGCAGCGGCTGTGCTGTTGAAGACCGACGAGTTCCAGGGCCGTGTGGGCACGCCGGGCGCGGTGATGCGCAAGGGGGCCGCTGCCGAAAGCAGCGTGCCTGCCGCCGTTGCCAAACCCGTGGTGCGCAAGGCACCGACGCTGTCGACGCCACCGGACGACCCGGCGTTTTCCAAGCTGGCCGCCTCGCCGGCGCTGCGTGCGGCGCTGCGCGCCACTCTGGAAGAACCCAGCTGCGAAGGCCTGCTCGACACCGACCCGGATCTTCCGATCAGCAATTCACCACTGCAGATCCAGCGCCTGGACGCCAAGCATCTGCTGGTCAACGTCCCCTGCTGGCGCGCGGCCTACAACAGCGGTGATGGCTACTGGGTCATCGGTGAGAAAGCGCCCTACCAGCCGCAATGGGTGACCAGCGACGCGATCGACTACGGCGACGGGCAGATCGTCGCCTCGCACAAGGGC
>NZ_JBFTOJ010000119.1:0-13341 GCF_056397905.1 Stenotrophomonas sp. 05L414_2 | reverse complement strand
GCATTGAGCACAACCGTTCCGTACGCCGCCGGTGCATCGCTGACACCGAGATCCATGCGCGCGCCAGCGGCCAGTGCCAGCAGCCCATTGCCCGAATCCAGTTCGATCACCGCACGGTTCGGTGCTTCGATCACCTGGCCGTAGCTGTCCCGGCGCAGCACGCTGCCATGCGCGTCCAGCACCGCAGCGGTGCCCAGGCTGAGGCCGTCGCGGGCGGCCAGGCGGATGCTGCCCACCTGTTCGCCACTGGCGTCGATATGGCCCTGCACGGTCAGATGGCCGGCATCGACCGAGACGTTCACCTCGCGCGCCTTCAGCCCATCACCGATGACCAGGTCGCCCTGCTTGAGCTGGAAGCTGCGGCCACCGAAGACCTGCCCCGCGTTGAGACGCGTGTTGAGGGCGGCGAAGTCGTCGATGTGCTGCGCACGCAGATCGAGATAGGCACTGCTGTACGGCACCCAGGTGCCGCCGGTGTCGTAGCCGCCGCTGCTGCCACCCAGCATCTGGCCAGCCAGCGATACAGTGCCAGCGCCTGCACCCAGCGCGCTGGCATTGAGCCGACCGCCGCGGTTGTTCACCGCCGACAGATCGATGCGCGAGCCCGCCGCCTGCACGATGCTGCCGGCCTGGGAATCCAGGGTGACATCACCGCCCCAGCTGTAGCGACTGACATCGAACATGTCGATGCGGCGCCCGGCAAGGTCCAGCTGCGCACCATCGCCCAGGCGCACGTCATCCTGCGCCGCCAGCTGCAGCTTGCCGCTGGGCAGCTGTACGCGGGTATCCAGCAGCAGATCGCGGCCGGCCTGCAGTGAAAGCTCAGCGCCCAGCGCCGCTGCCGGATCGCTGGCGACCGCATTGCCGCCCTGCGCTGCGACCACGGCGATGCGGCCACCGGCACGGATGCGATTGATCGATCCGGCTGCGCCGGTGAACAGCGGGGTGCTGATCAGCAGGTCACCGCCGCTGTAATCGAAGGCCTTGGCCTGCCCGTTCCAGGCGCCCTGCGATTGGTACACCGACAGGCTGCCGATGTGATTGGCGCTGATGCGATCGCTGGCGTTCAGTGCAACCGTGCCGAAGCCCAGCGTCTGCCGGCCATGCATGGCCACGGTGTCGGGCTGGGACTGCTCGGCATAGCCGAACAGGATCTGCCGCGCATCCACCTGCAGCTGGCCACTGCCTGTACCCGCGCCACCGGCAACAACATCGCCAGCCGGAYGCGCACTGCCGTTCCAGACGAGGGTATCGGTGCGGATGCGGGCCACTGCATCGGCATCGCCCTGGCCACGGATGGCGGGCGCGGTCAGCACCAGTTGTCCCAGCGTTGACTTGCCGCTGGCATCGAGCGTGGACAGCTCTACCGAATCAAAGAAGTTCACCGCATCGCCGGCCGTCAGCACCAGCTTTTCCAATGCAGGCGCACCGGTACTGGCATCGCCGCGCAGCAGGCGATCCAACACCTGCTGGTTGAGGGTGAGTCCAGCCGGCAGCAGGCCCTCGGCGGCCATCCGTGCCAGCGCATCAGTACTGCCAACGTTGATGTTGCCAACGGCCAGCACCAGGTTGCGGGCGCCGTAGCGCGCACTGTCGGCCAGCTCGAAGCCCGCCGTGGTGGCGGCGGTGAGGGTACCGCCTGCGTACAGCGTAGCGGCACCGCTGCAGCTGCGGTCGGCACCGCAACCACCAATCAGGATGTCACCCTGTCCATAGCGCGCTTCGGTGCTGGTGCCCGGTGCCAGCATGTCCAGCCAACCGTTGGATACCGCCAGCACCGCCGTGGTGCCGGGGTCGAAGATATAGCCAGCGGTCGAATCCCACGCCGCCGCGCCCTGGCCGAGCGTCGTGATGGATGCGCCCTGCTCCACCGTGATGCCACCTTCGCGCGCACCGGCCACCAGGAACACCTGCGCGGCCGACAGCTGCGCCCCGCTGCGCAGCACCACCTGCGACGACGCCTGGCCGTTGCTGCCGAACCCAAGCTTGTAGGCGTCCTGGGTGATGCGGTTGGCCTGGAACACCGACGTAGGCGTCCCGCCAATCGTCATCGTGTTGGCCCCTACCGCGTTCAGCGCATCGGCATGCACCGACAGGCCGCTGAAGCCGTCGGTGACCGTACTGCCGGGCGCCAGCACTTCCAGCGCACCTGGGCTGCGCACAACCAGCTCACTGCCGTAACCACCGCTGGCGGCTACGCCACGCACGCTGCCCGGCGCGATCGCCAGCGCATGCACTTCGGGTTTGTCAGCCTGGCGATTGGAAAGATCCAGCGTCAGCCTGCCRGCATCACGCTCCAGCCGGGGCCGCGGTGCACCGTCACGCTGCGCCCAGGCCAGGCCGAACTGCGCGTAGCTGGTTTCGTTGTATTGCGAGTACTGCCGCAGGGTGTCGGCGGCAGTCACGATCACCTGCGAGGTCAGCGCATCCTGGATATCGGTGCCGGCCGTGCTGAACCGCGCCGCCGTGCTCCACGAGCCGTTGCGCATCGCCGTGCTGGCGCCGAAACCGGCCTGGCTGCTGGCCTGGCCATTGAGTTCCACCCGGAATGCACCCGGCAGCAGCGCGTAGGTGGATGGCAGCAAGGTGTAGGTTCCGGCCGGCAAACCCGGCACACCCGCGCCAATCTGGATCTGGCGGCCGATGGCCGGATCACCCGCGCCCTTCTCCGCTGCGATCGGTGCGGCATCGGCCTGTGCGCCGGGCACGATCGCATAGACCGGATTGCTGGACAGGCCAGGCAGCACGAAGCCACCGCCGTTGGCATCGATCTGCACCAACGGATGCAAGCGTGCATCGGTGGAACCGCCACGCCCGCTCAGGAACGCCGCGCCACTCAGCTCACCGCCGCCGGACAGGTCCAGCACCGCACCAGCCTGCACATCGATGTTCTCGCCTCGCAGGGTGACACCGCCGAACTCGTTGCCGCTGACACCGATGCCCTTGTAGACCGCATCCAGGCCGTCATGCACATAGGTCAGGCCATCCTTGGTACCGCCGTAAGGCATGCGCAGGCCCGCGCCGCTGACAGACGTCACGCTGCCCGGCAACAACTGCACGCGGCTGGCCAGTCCGAAGGTGCCGCCGTCGGCCTGGCCGATCAGGAGTTCGCCCAGCGGTGCGCGGACCACGCCACCCTGTTCGATGTTGGACGACAACAGCCGCAAGGTACCGAACGCCGCCAGCGGTGCAGCCGGCAGCGCGTCACCACTGCGCTCCACGCGCAGCGAACGTGCCGGGTCGTACACCACCTGGAACTGACCCCACTGGTCGACGGTGCCCATCTTGCCGGCACGGATCTCAGCCACCGCCTGGGTGGCGGGATAGATCTGGCTGGCGGACAGCACCAGGTCGCCCACCGTATCGATCGAGCTGCGGTCGCGCACCTTGGATTTGAGCAGGCGCAGGTCACCCCTGCTGCGCAGCTCCACGGTTTCAAAGCCATCGCGCTGCACATTGATGGTGCCAGCGCCCTGTGCCAGCTTGCCGGAAGTGCCGAAGGCCACCGACTCGATCACATCCAGCACCCCTGCTTCCACGCGCAGCGTAGAGGCATCGCGCAACGCAGGCAGGCGCTGGATCTCGGGCAACGGCAGGGTGTGCGCATCCTTCGCACCACGGGTGTTGCCGGCCAGCCGTACATACGGTGCGGCCAGCGCCACCTGCGCGCCGTTCCCGCTGTGTTCTGCCAGGCTGAAATTGCTGGCGGTCAGGCGCAGGCCCTGGCTCATGGCCAGGTCCACGCCGTCGTTGAAGCTCATCACGCCATTGACCAGCAGGCCCAGGTTGCCGAAGCCTCCGGCCTGGATGCGGTCGACGCCAATCGCGGCGCGCCCATAGACCAGCGCTGGATCGCGCTGGCCGGGTTGCAGCGCAGCAGCCAGGCCACTATCTGCCTGCTGCTGGGTCACGCTGAGTTCGCGCAACGAGCGCACGCGATCGTCTGGATTGCCGGCCAGCAGATAGTTCGGTGCTTCCAGTGCCACCGACAGGGTGCCGCCGGCGGCACCGCGCCCACCGGCAGCTGCACGCAGGCTGCCCTCCAGGAACAGGCCATTGAAGCTGGCCAGGTGCAGCACGCCACCATCGCCGGCCACGTCAGTCGCCCCTTGGCCAGGCACATCGAGCGTGGCACTGGCACCGGAGGCATCGAGGCGTGCACCGGGGCGCACCACCACGAATGCGTCCACACCATCCACGCTGGTGGCGTTGGCATCGTAGCGGCCTCCCAGCTGGATGCGGCCGCCATCACCAACCTGGCCGAAACGCTGGCCACGTGCATCACGTTCAACCTGGGCCACGCCGGAAACATCAAGCACGGCGTGATCGCCGATCCACAGCGAGCGGTCGTGGCTCTTAGGCGACGCGGCGATCTCACCCAGCCCCATGTCGAGGATGTCGATGCGCCCGCTGTGGGCCTGCAACGTGCCGTCCACGGTGATCTGGCCATTGCCGGCCAGACCGATGCTGCGCCCGTTGTCCACCTGCAGGTGCGCACCCTCGCCGATCGCCAGCGTTGCCAGCGCGCCCATCGTGCTGCCTGCACGCAGCTGCAGGTCGGCCCCCTTGCGCTGCTGCAGCGTCGCCTTGGCAGTGTCAGCGCTGAATTCCGGTGCCAACCATTCCTGCAATGCCTCGCCGGGCGCGCCGCCACTGCGCAGTGCCCGCGCATGTTCCAGGTCCAGCTGCAGCACCGGCATGCTCACCCGCAGGTCGGCGCCGGGTGCCACCGCCAGGCTCTGCTGGCCAGTCACTTCATAGCGCGCGAAGCCCTGCCCGAACAACTCGCTGGACAGCTGCAACGGGCGCTCTACCGCCACATCCTGCGCCAGCACGTTGCCGGCGCCGATGCGCGTGCCGGCGGCGAAACGGATATCGGTCGGTGCCACGCTGCCGGCTTTCAGCGTTGCCGCCGACGGCAGTACCCGGATGCCCTGCGGAAACACGTCCGCCGGCACCGCATAGTTGATCGGGAAGCCACCCTGGAAGCCGGTGATCTGGGTAACGACGGTGCCCGCCGCCAGGGTCGGCGGCGGCGTCCATGCGTTCACCGTGAACGCGCGCCCATCCAGCGTGCGCAGGATGTAGGAGTCGGCGTTGGCCACCGGCTTGGGTGGGGTCCAGCTCGCGCCCAGGGTGAGGTGGGTTTCCGGGCGGGCGGGGTCCACCACCGGCTGCGTGCCCAGCGTCTCTCCCGGTTGGGCCTGTACGCGGGTATAGGCATAGTCGACCGGCAATGTGCTGCCCGCCAGCACCTGGAAGGTGTCGGAGGTGAGCAGATCGATTGGCGCGCTTTCGCCCGCGCGCAGCAGGCCGTCGCTGCCGGCCACCTGTCCACCGATCACCACCGCCTTGCCCGATTGCAGCCGCAGCGTGCCGCCGCCCTTGACACCGTGGCCACGCAGATCGCCCTGCAGGCTCAGCTGACCCGCCGCAATGCCGGCCACCGGTGCTTCCTCCAGCGCGTTGGCGATCAGCGCGATGTCGCCGCCGCGACCGCCACGCAGGTGGTCGTCGGCCTGCAGCGCTGCGCCCGAAGAGGCATCCAGGCGTGCGCCGCGCGCCACCAGCACATCCTGGCTGCTGCGCAGCTGGATGCTGCCACCATCCACATAGGGCATGCCCTCGATGCCAAGTGGCTCGGTCTGCAGGTTGCTCCACAGACCACGGGTATCAAGCAGCACGCCCTCGCCCAGCAACGTGCGTGCACGGCTGTTGGCAGCCACTGGAACCAGCGCACGATCGAGCCAACCGGTACTCTCGCTCCAGCCGGGCACGATGTTGCCCAGCGCGATCGCGCCACCACGGGCCACCAGATCGGCATTCACCTGCACCTGGGTGGCATGCAGGCCCAGCGAACCCCCTGCTGCCATCTGCAGCGCCTGGTCCACCACCACCGCATCACGTGCGTAGACCTGCAGGCCCCCCAGCGCCAGGCTGTTCAACCACGCCGCATCCAGATGCATGCCGGTGCTGCTGTCACTTTCTGCAACCGGCACGCTGCCGATCTGCACCTTGCCGGTCACGGCCGAMGGTGTGTAGCGCAGGCCGTGCGTGCCCTTGTCCTGCACCGCACGCTGCTGGCCGATCACCAGCTGGCCATTGCGGGCCACTGCCGTCTGCGCCTGCAGGTAGCCATCCAGATCGATCTGGCGGGCATTGATCTGGCGGTCGCCCTGGAACGTCGCGGTTTCGATGTCGCCCTGCAGCTGCGCCGACTGCGTGGCCACGATCATCCGGCCCGCATCGCGACCCACCACGTAGCCGTTCTCCAGGCGCTGGCGCGCACCGATCAGCGGGTTGTAGTGGTATTCGGTAGTGCCCCAACGGGCGTGGCTGCTCTCGAAGCCCTTGTACAGGCCGGTGTACAGCAGGTCGCCCGGTGCGGTGGAGGCGCTGTACAGACGGCCATCGGCTCCCTTCAGGTGGGTCTGCTGGATATAGCCGGTCTGCACGTCCAAGGTGCCGCCGGACAGGTTGATCTGCGAGCCCGCGCGCGTCTGCAGGTTGCCGCCACTGAACTGCACGGRGCCACCCTGCGCCGACCATTCACCGATACCGTGACCGGTAACGCCCAGATAGCCGCCCACTTCCAGCAAGCCCCCGGCGGTGTACCAGCGATCGGCCTCGTAACCGTTGGTGCCCGCCGGCACCAGGGTCAGGTCGCGCCGGTCCAGCCAGATGTTGTTGCTGCTGAGCTTCTCGCCAAGGCGGTTGACCGGCGCATCGCGCTGTTCGTTGCCCTGCACGTTGATCTGGACGTTGTTGGCTTCCATCGCGATCTTGACGCCGACATGGCCGGACACGTCGATCCGCGCGCCCTGCTGCAGCTCGGTGCTGCGTGCATCCACATACACCTGGCCGCCGGTGGCCAGGGTCAGGCTGTCCTTCGCAAAGCTGACATCGCCGGCCGTATCGATCTGCACCAGTGACTGGTCGCGGCGATGCTGGATGCCATCGCCGGCCTTGTCCGAGTCCAGCACCAGCGTCTCGCGCTGCACATCCAGCGCGGTGGTGGCCGAGTCGTCCAGCACGATGGCGGTGGTGCTGCCCTGCGCCAGCTGGATGCTGCCTTCGGTGTCACTGCGCTCATTGCGCAGATGGATGGTGCCGCGTGCATGCACCGAACTGGTGGCCACCAGCGTGCCGTGCTGCTGCACTTCATGACCAACCAGGGTGATGTCGCCGGTGCTGGCCTGCACCAGGCCGGTGTTGCTGACCACGCCTGCCGCAGCGTCCACCGGCATGCCGGCCGCTGCAGGCGCGCGAAGTGCGGTCACCACGTTGCCACGGGTGGTGGAGGTCAGGTTCTGGTCGGTGCCCAGACCCTTGCGGATCACGAACGCATCGCCAGCGGCCAGCACGGTCTGCCCGTTGGCGCTGCTGATCTGCCCATGGTTGCTGACCTGCCGGCCGAGCAGCAGCACATAGCCACCGCCTTCGGTAACGGTGGTAGGCGCATGCGTGGTGATCTGCGCACCGCGCTCGACCACCACATCACCGGTGGCTGCCGCATGCGCGAAACTGTTGGCGCTGCTGCTCAGTTCGTTGCCGAACGTGGGAATGAAAGCCGTTCCCTGCGCATCGCTGTACAGGCCCTTGCGGAACTGCGCATCGCTGATGTTCACCGCCGAGGCCGCCAGGTTGCGCACGTTCACCTGGCTGCTGCCGTCGAACACCACGCCATTGCGGTTGACCAGCATCACCGTACCCTGGCCCTGGATGCGGCCAAGAATCTGCGACGGCCGTGCGGACGGATCGTTGATGCGGTTCAGCAGCGACCAGCCCGCCTGCTGGTCGAAGTCGACCACGGTGTTGCGGCCGACGTTGAAGGTTTCCCAGTTGAGGATGGCCTTGTCGGCCGTCTGCGTGATGCTGACCGTGGTGGTGCCGTCCTTGCTGCTCTGCACCGGACCGCTGGCGTTGGACCAGCCTTTGGTCAGCGCATCGTCGTCGATCTTCAGGCCACCCTGGCCCAGGCCATCGGGCACCTGGCTGACGCGCAGTCGCGCCGCATCGCGGGCACTCTGCTGCAGGCGCTGCTGCATTGCGATGGCCTGCGCAGCAGTGCCGAGATTGTCCAGCGAGGTCTGCAGCGTCTCACGCGCCTTCTGCGCCTGTGCATCGGTGCGCAGCAGATTGGACGGCATGCCGCTGGGCAGCCGTCCGCTCTGCGCGGCGGTCTGCTGCTGTGCGCCCTTGTTGGCGAACCACGCAGGGCTGAAGGCCTGTTGCGCCGATACTCCGCCCACCATGCCGCCTGCCATCAGCAACAGGGCAATGGCCTGCGCCAGCGGCTGCACCTGCGGTGCCCGTGCAGCTGCGCGCATGCCCAGATCGTTCTGCTGCTTCACCATCGCCATCACCCGTCGCAATATCGTTCGCTGATAAGGGCAAGCACATGCCGTAGCGGCACTCCATCGGCGCACCCCCAGGAACAGGAGCCAGCCTGACGCCGCATTGCGTTGCGCTTGTTACGGTGGATAAGACCGGGTTGGATGGCAGCGACTGAACCGCTGCAACAAAAATTTCATCTACAGATGACGGCCTGTCGGTCAGCACTGCAGGTGTCATCGCAACGTCATGCAGGCGTGTTGTGATCGCGCGCCCGCAGGATCCGCATGCTCAGCCCAACAGCACCACGTCGCCGGGCATGCTGACAACACGTGCGCCATAGGCATCGCGTACCAAGTCGATGAAGGTATCGATGCGCTGCAACGAAATACGGGCCTGCACACGGCGCTGCGACAACGTGCTGTCTGCGATGACGATGCGCCCGGTGCGGTAGCGGTTGATCTCTTCAACCACCTCCGACAGCGGCTGGTCATCGAACATCAACCAGCCGTGTCGCCACGCGTCGACGCGTTCGGTGGGCACCTCCCCCACCGAGGCAATGCGCGCGCCATCCAGCCGTGCCTGCCAGCCCTGCTGCAGCACCACTGTCCGCGCGCCACGGGCAAGCGCGGCGGTGCCAGCCAGGCAGGTCACCCGTACATCCCCACCCACGCAGCGCACGTTCACCCGAGCGCCCGGGTCCAGCGTCACCCGCGCGCCCTCCACCTGGATCTCGAAGCCACGCCGTGCCCACGCAGGTAGCGCGAATTGTGCCTCGCCCTGGCTCAACTGCAGTCCGCGCGCATGATCGTCGGACCGTCGCAGACGGGTGCGTGTACCCATCGCCACCGTCACCCCCTGGATCTCCARCTCGCGGCGCTCACCGGTGGCGGTGCGGTAGTCCGCGCCCAGTGCCCCCAGCTCCGGCCACAGACCCAGTGGCGAACTGGCCGCCAGCCAGCAGCCACCTGCCGCCGCTGCGACTGCGCCGCCCAGGAATGCCCTGCGCCCCATTCGCGCGCGGCTGCGCGGCCGAGCAGGGCTGCCGGCATGGGCAGCTGGCGGCGGACTTGCCACCGGCTGCTCCTCACGGGCCACAGGCGCCTGTTCTGCCTGCGCACCCGTAGCCTGCAGCGCCGGCCCCAGCGCCTTCCACAGCGCGCGTGCCTGTGCAAACGCAGCGGCGTGGCGCGGGTCGAGCCCCCGCCATCGGCGGAAGGCGTCGGCGTCGGCTTCACTGACTGCCGCACCGTTCAGGCGCAGCAACCAATCCTGTGCCTGTTGCCGTACGTCTGCCGGCAGTGGGGAGGCCACATTCGTCTTCATATCAGTCATGACGGTTTTCCGGCGCCGGGACCGAACCGTTGCACCAACGGCCGGTCCAGCCGTCCTGCGCAGTGCTGCAGGGCCTTCTTCAGCTCCTTGCCGATCATCCGCGCCGACACCCCGTGCTGCAGGGCAATGGCCTCGATCGGCAACTGCTCGATGCGCGCCGCCACCAGGATGGCGCGCTGGCGCTCGGGCAGCTCGCGCAGCGCCTGCTCCAGCTGCGCCATTTCCACCTGGCCGAACGTCACCGTGGCCGGATCCAGATGGTCGGCGGTCTCGTCCATCAGCGCATCCAACTCGGTGCCGGTCAGCATCCGTGCGTGGGCCTGGCGCTGGTCGCTGGCGGCGTTGATCGACATGCGGAACAGATAGGCCACCGGGCTGCGCTGCGGCACGATATTGCCCATTCGCTCGACGCGCAGCCAGGTCTCCTGCAATGCATCCAGCGCCAGGTCGTCCGAGCCCAGGCGGCGGCGCAGGCGCTTGCGGAAGGCCTCGTAGTGGTCCAGGAACAGCCCGCGGAGTGCCGTCACAGTGCCCCCCTGCATGGCGGCGTGCGGCCCGCAGCGTGTGGCAGCAACAGCAGCGTCACCGGTTGCGGCAGGTCCGCCGGCAGCCCTGGCATGGCCAGGTCGTCCAACCGCTGCAGAATCGCGGCATCACGACGTGGGTCGCCGCTGCTTTCCATGACATCGGCGCGGCTCACCCGATGGTTGGCCGGGTCCAACCATAGTTGCAGCGCGACCCGATAGCCGCCCGGGCGCGTCGCGCGCGCGCCGCACAACGCTGTCTCCAGTGACTGCTGGATGACACGCGCCGCTCGGCGCCGGGACGCGGCGGGGTCTGTTGCAGAGGGTGTGCCGGCATTGGCTGGGCCTGCACCGCTGGACGCCGGGGTCTCACCCGCTACCAGCGTGAACCCGCCACCGTCGACAAAGCGAGGGGCCAGGCCCGTGCCCTGCAGCAGCATCTGCAGCGCCGGCAATGGCGCATGGCGTCCACTGACTGCCGTCGAGCGCAGGCCGCCCAGCATGCGGGCATCAATCAGTACCGCCACCCCTGTGGTCTCCCCATACACCTGCAACGCCTGTGGCAACGGTTGGGCTGGAATGTCGAACAGGTGGGTAGCCCCCTCGGGCGCAGCGCCCGCGCCGGCCCAGGCCAGCAGCGTCGGCGCCAGCATCCATGCGATGCACAATAGCCAGGCAACGCCGCGGATGCAGCGATCACGCCTTCCCGCCCGCATTGCCGGCCCCCCGTCCTGCGCTCCGGTGTCATCAAACTGCATGCAAGACACGCCAGCATCACAACGCCAAGCCGGTCACGTTAGGTCGGCTTCATTGCAACTTGGTGACACCCATGCATCTCTTGCGCTGGCTTGCTACGGGCGTCTTTCTGCTGCTACCGCCGCACGCGTGGGGCGGCCCGGCAAAGGCTGCGCCTAGGACCGCGCCCGCGCTCACGGCCGCCGACGCTGCTTGTATCGAACTGGAGGTCAACGGCGAACGCATCCCCGACTACGCCTGCATGAGCGAACGGTTGATGCCCGCCTCGCGCAAGCCCATGCCTGAGATGCCGGCGTCCGAGCAGCGGGTGCGGCAGGCGCCAACCGCGCTCGGTCTGGCCCATCGGGCTGCCGCCCAGCAGAGGATGGGGAATAGTTTTGGGATCTCCACGCGGCCTCAGCGGCCGATGGCACCGCCTCCAGCACCGCCGACAACGCGGCCGTGAGGTGGGGAATGCGGTATCGCTGCCGGACGGAATGCTGACATCACACATGTGGAACCAGCGCGCCCAGGGACGGTGGCAGACCGCCGCTCGACTCTTCAGCGCACTACAGCGCCGCCGAGCATCTGCCGAACACGTTGGCGGGCTTCTCCCGCAGGCTCACAGCAACCACCCGGTGCTTCTGCTCGCCGCAGCCCCCCATGACCCCATACATGATGAGAAGTCCCTTGTCGTTGACGTAGCCGATGAACGTGCCATTACCTTCATCCGAAGCGGTCCTGACGAGATAGACGCTCTCCCCGGGGGCTGGCTTCAGGCCACTCAACGGCAATGATCCGATCTTCCCTTCAACCTCTGATGCCGATACTGCGACCAGTGAGTTCTTCAACATCCACTCCGCTATGGCGGCTTCACTATCCGCATCAAGCGTGGAAATGCGGTCAAGCGGCAGAGTCGTTGAATTGCCAGGGAAGATCGCGTCGGATGAAACATCTACCCAGTCCGAGCTCCATTCTGAACGTTGAAATTTGTTGATGCTGCACCCGCCCAGCATTGGCAAGACCAGCAGCGCTGCGCGCAAGATGCCAGCCACCGGCCCTTTGATGATGTCCCTTGCTGGGGCACCTGGAATCTCCCTGCGCTTGCCGCGCCACAGAGCGGCCAGATGCCCGCTGGTGGGCGGACCCACCCGAACGGAATCACTCGCCGATACCCGGCCACGGTGCGTCTCATGCATGCCATGCCACTCCTAATTTTCCACACCGGACGTCACTGCGAGTCTATCCGCCAGCCCAGGGCCAGGATGTCGAGTGAGCTGGCAGTGGTGCAGGTTTCGATGCGGAAGCACTGAAGCCTTGGCAGCAACACACCCGAGGCCGCCCAGCGCCGTCTGCCATCGGCCAGTAGCTTGCTGTCCTCATCGACATATGCGCGGTCGATCGTGTCCTCACCCAGGACACCGAAGTTGAGCGCCAATCGTGCGCCGCGGCATTCAAGGAACACCACCCGCGCATTGCGCCCGTCGGGCCAGCGCACGTGGACCACTACTTCATCCTGGTTGCCCGGATTGCTGCGGTCAACGGACACCGCAACCAAGGTGGCGTCCGACCAGGGCAATGCGTTGAACTCAAGGATCATGCTTGGACGCCTTCATCTTGGCACGGGCGTAGCTTCGATCTGGCTTCACCTTGTCACAGCGGTTCCTCGCGCATGTATCACCATCGCTGGTACGTGGCATAGCAGAAGCGCAGCTACACAGAGCGCGGCATCGCCATCCATTGCTGCTCCATGTAGGCCCATATCAGCGGAAAGTCCGCGATCAGCCCGATGAATTGCGTATATAGCAAGAACAGAAGATACACGCCCATTGATGGGCGTGAACGAAGCACGATCCCACAGCCTCGACAGAGCTTTTTCGGCCGGCGCGCGAGCGCCGAAAGGATCGAAAATCGCTGCCGATCGGCGACGCACATGGGGCAGGCAAAGGTGAACAAGCGCATCAGACACCCTCTATGCCGTTCCGCACGTTCAACCATCATGTAATTTCCTTGCTACGCGCCCGGGGACTGAACACACAGCGGTACCAATAGGCGTCACTGCGCCTAAACCAAGTCGAGAAGGCAGTGTCACCTTTGCAGCGTCGGCTCAGCTGCACCGCACTCCGCACGGGTACATACCGTAGCGAACTAGAAGCGCGTCGCTAAATGCTGAGTACCATCTGCAACCCGTCCTCCAAAACGATCTTCGCGCGATCGAGGTCATGTCTAGAGATGGAGACCGACGTCAGCCCAACAGCTCGAGCGATCTCGCATTGCGAAAAGAATGAGTCGTACGTATCTATCATATCGACGTGGAACATCTTCCGTGGAGCATTTGCTACTACCCTGAAAAGATCAGTCATGAAGTTCCAAGCATCAATAACAGCATCTGGGCTAACTCCAACTCCCGAAT
>NZ_JBFTOJ010000118.1:0-17388 GCF_056397905.1 Stenotrophomonas sp. 05L414_2 | reverse complement strand
GCCCAGCCGCTGGCGGCTGTGCGTTCGGGCGCTTGCGAAGCAGTGCTTCGCAAGCAAAGCGCCCTCACCCTTGGGGGCTTGGCCGCGGCATCCATGCCGCGGACACCCCCGCAACCGGACCCACCCCGCCTTCGACAGATTTCCGCGCGCTGTCGGAACGGCATTCTGTGATGCTGTGGGTGGGTGTCGACCTTGGTCGACACGGTAGATCCACGCCATGCGTGGATGGATTCCTGGATGTTTCGCTGATGTGGTGGGTTCTGAACTCGGTGGGTGCGGACCGTTGGTCCGCACACCGATGCCTCAGGCCAGGTAGACCTGTCCATCCCGCACATCCACCGGCACTGCGCGCAGGCGGTCGCCCTTGCAGGGGCCGGCGATGCAGTCGCCACTGTCCAGCGCGAACGAGGCGCCGTGGGCGGCGCAGACCAGATGGCCTTCGCGGCTCTTAAGGAACTGGCCGGGCGCCCAATCCAGGCGGCGGCCCGCGTGCGGGCAGATGTTCAGGAACGCCCGCACCTGCTCACCGTCGCGGTACAGCAGCAGCGACTCGGCATCGCCATCGACCACCGCTTCAACCTCGGCAAACGCACCATCGGCAATGGCATCCAGGGTGATGAGGGCAACAGCGGCAGTCATGGCGAAGGCTCGGACGGAATCGCGCATTGTCGCACGCCTGGTCATGTGACTAGCTGCGACATGAACACAAGTCATTGATCCGTAATAAGCCAAGGCTATATTTAACGAGTTTTTCACTCAATGACAGTGGCACCTGCCGATACTCATGGCTCGCTGATTTCCAGCCTATCGAGCCACCATGTTCAATCGCGATTTCGCCTTCCACCAGTTCCGCACCCTGTTTGCCCCGCGCAAGCCGCGCCATCCGCTGGTGCGCGTTGCCGTGGGCCTGCTCGGCCTGGCGATCCTGGCCGCGATGGTGTTCATCGGCGTATTCGTCGGTGCAGCCATGATCCTGGTGGGCCTGGCGTGGAAGCTGCTGGCTTCGCGCAAGCCCGGCCCGAGCCGCCCGGTCGACCCGAACGTGGTCGAGGGCGAGTACCACGTGGTGCGCAAGTCGGCGCTGCCGTCCTCGCGCTGATCGACGCTGCCCGCTGACGGCGGGCCTTGCTGCGTTCTAGACTGCGGGCACTCCCTTCCTGGATGCCCGCATGTCCGATGTCTCCGATGTGATCCCTGCTGCAGCCACGCCGCGTGTACCGGTGGTTGGTGGCGGCAGCTTTCCCGTGCACCGCATCTACTGCGTCGGCCGCAACTTCGCCGACCACGCGCGTGAGATGGGTGCTGCCGTGCCCGCAGCAGATGATCGCGGCCGCCCGATGTTCTTCACCAAGCCGGCCGACGCCATCGTGGTCGGCCACGACGATGTGATCCCCTACCCGCCTGCCACCAGCAACCTGCATCACGAGGTGGAACTGGTGGTGGCGATCGGCCGTGACGCGCCCACCGGCGAGTTGGCCGTGGCCGACGCCGAGGCCCTGGTCTATGGCTATGCCGTGGGCCTGGACCTGACCCGCCGCGACCTGCAGGCGGCCGCCAAGGAGAAGGGCCACCCGTGGGATTCGGCCAAGGGTTTCGATGCCTCTGCACCGATCAGCGAGATCGTGCACGCCGGTGAAGTCGGCGATCTGGCCGCCCTCAATCTGTCGCTGGAGATCAATGGCGAAGTCCGCCAGCAGTCCCTGCTCGACCAGATGATCTGGAACGTGCCGGAGATCCTGCACGAGCTGTCCAAGCTGTGGCAGCTGCGCGCCGGCGATCTGGTGTTCATGGGCACGCCGTCCGGCGTGGCCGCACTGAAGCCCGGCGACCGTTTCAGTGCACGCCTTGAGAACGTGGCCGAACGCCACGGCGTGATCGCCGGCTGACATCACCTGCGCTACCCTTCGCGCTGTCCCCCCTCGCCCTCAGGAGAAAAACAACAATGGGAATGCTCACCGAGTTCAAGGAATTCGCGATGCGCGGCAACGTCATCGACCTCGCCGTCGGCGTGGTGATTGGCGCTGCCTTCGGCAAGATCGTCACCGCGCTGGTGGAGAAGATCATCATGCCGCCGCTGGGCATGCTGATCGGCAAGGTCGATTTCTCCCAGCTTGCGTGGACACTGTCGCCGGCCAGCATCGGGCCTGATGGCAAGGAAATCCCGGCCGTGGTGATCGGCTACGGTGATTTCATCAACACGCTGATCCAGTTCGTGATCGTGGCGTTCGCCATCTTCCTGGTGATCAAGGTGATCAACCGCCTGTCGCGCAAGAAGGAAGCGGCACCGGCAGCGCCGGCCGAGGAAGTGGTGCTGCTGCGCGAGATCCGCGACAGCCTGAAGAAATAAGGTTGGTGGCGCCGGGCCATGCCTGGCGGAACGCCATCTTGCCGCTGCGCTCGCCGGGCATGCCCGGCGCTACCGCAGAGGCCTGCGAAAGCCCCGCTCCGGCGGGGCTTTCGCTTTGCTGCATCTGGCGGAAAACAGCATCCGCGCCGGCCATGACCTCCCGCCCATGCGCGGCGCTGAACGACTGTTAAGCTCCAAGGCTTACACCCTTCCCGGAGCTGTCCATGCGTCGCCGCGTCCTTGCCATCGCATCCTCCCTCGCCCTGCTGGCCGCGCCGGCCTTCGCGGCGCCGCGTGCCACCACCCTGCCGCCGGCTTCGCTGGCCACCGCCGCGCAGCTGCGCGACCAGGCGCTGGCCGATGACACCGGCTGGAAGGTGGTCGAATCGTTGACCACCGAGATCGGCCCTCGCATCGCCGGCAGCGAGGCCGACGCCCGTGCCGTGGCCTGGGCCGAAGCCAAGTTCAAGGCACTGGGTTTTGACAAGGTGTGGAAGGAACCGGTGACCTTCCCGAAATGGGAGCGCCGCAGTGAACACGCCGCCGTGACCGGCAGGAACCCGCAACCGCTGCAGATCACCGCGCTGGGTGGCAGCCCGGGCGGTACGGTCGAAGCCGAGGTGGTGCGGTTTGCCGATCTGGCCGCGCTGCAGGCCGCACCGGCGGGTTCGCTGAAGGGCAAGATCGCCTTCGTCGATTACCAGATGCTGCCGTTCCGCGATGGCCGCGACTATGGCCGTGGCGGCGCGATCCGCAGCAAGGGCCCGTCCGAGGCCATCCGCAAGGGCGCGATCGGTTTCCTGATGCGCTCGGCCGGTACCGATTCGCACCGCGTGCCGCACACCGGCATCACCCGCTTCGATGACGGCCTGACCCCGGTGCCGTCGGCGGCGCTGTCGGTGCCCGACGCCGACCAGCTGGCGCGCCTGCTTGCCCGTGGCGCAACCACGGTGACGGTCGCACTGGACTGCGGTTGGGATGGCACGGCGACCTCGTACAACGTGATCGGTGAGATCACCGGCCGCACGCTGCCGAAGGAAGTGGTGGTGATCGGTGGACACCTGGACTCGTGGGACCTGGGCACCGGCGCGGTCGATGACGGCGCAGGCGTGGGCATCACCATGGCCGCCGGTCATCTGATCGGCCAGCTGAAGCAGGCGCCGAAGCGCACCATCCGCGTGGTCGCCTTCGCCAACGAAGAACAGGGCCTGTATGGCGGCAAGGCCTACGCCGAGGCGCATGCCAAGGACGTAGCCCTGCACCAGCTGGCCGCCGAGAGCGATTTCGGTGCTGGCCGCATCTACGCCTTCAACACCGGTTCGCCGAACCCGGAAGGCTCGCGCGAGGCAACCAGGCAGATTGCCGAGGTGATGAAGCCGCTGGGCATCGAGTACGCCGCCGACAAGGGTGGCCCGGGGCCGGATGTCGGTCCGCTGGCCGCCAAGGGTGGCGCATGGGCTTGGCTGGCGCAGGATGGCTCGGATTACTTCCACCTGCACCACACCGCCGACGACACCCTCGACAAGATCGATCCGAAGGCGCTGGCGCAGAACGTGGCGGCCTATACCGTGTTTGCCTACCTGGCGGCCGAGGCCGATGGCAACTTCGGTACCCGCCGCTACCCGCCTGGGCGCTTACTGCGCCCACACGCTGGTATTGCGAACCCCCAGCAGCTTCGGGTTGAACAACGGGTCACGCCCGTGACGCCGGTGATCTTCGTAGTCGCGCAGCGCGGCCAACGCGGGCCTCTGCAGCAGCAGGATGGCGATGATGTTCAGCCAGCTCATCATGCCTACGCCGATGTCGCCCAGCGCCCACGCCACTGTCGCACTGTTCATCGCCGAGTAGCCCGTAGCGGCCAGGAACAACAGCTGGAAGGTGCCCATCACCCACCCTCGGGGACGATCGCGGCAGAGGTAACTGACGTTGGTTTCGGCCATGTAGTACAGGGCCAGGATGGTGGTGAACGCGAATGGCAGGATCGCCAGCGCGACGAACGACTTGCCGAAGCCGGGCAAGGCCGACTCCACCGCGTGCTGTACGAAGCGTGGCCCTGCTTCCACGCCGGGAAGGTTGCCCAGCAGCAGGCGCGCCTCGTCCGGTACACCGTTCACCGCCGGGTCGTAGACGTTGTAGAGCCCGGTGGAGAGAATCAGGAAGGCCGTCGCGCTGCACACGACCATGGTGTCGATGTACACCGAGAACGACTGCACCAGCCCCTGCTTCACCGGGTGCGACACTTCTGCTGCAGCGGCAGGATGCGCGCCACTGCCCATGCCAGCTTCATTGGACAACACGCCACGACGTACCCCCCATTGGATCGCGGTCCCGATCATCGCGCCGAATGCGGCGTCAACACCGAAGGCGCTGCGCAGCACCAGGGCGATGACCTCAGGCACGCGCTCGACGTTGAGTACCATCACCACCGCAGTGACCAGCAGATAGGCCACGGCCATCACCGGCACCACCCATTCGGCGACCCGCGCGATGCGACGCACGCCGCCGAGCAGGATCGCCGCCAACACCACCAGCAGCACACCGGTGGTGACCATCACCGGAACGTCCCACGCTTCGTTCACCGCACTGGTGATGGCGTTGGACTGCGTGCCCGCCAGCATCGCCCCCGCCAGCACCGTGACCAGCGCGAACAGCACGGCGTACCAGCGCTGGCCCAGCCCCTTCTCGATGTAGTACGCCGGGCCACCGCGATACTGCCCCTTGGCGTCGCGATCCTTGTAGATCTGCGCCAGGGTGGACTCGATGAACGCGCTGGAAGCACCGAGGAAGGCGACGATCCACATCCAGAAGATCGCGCCCGGACCGCCGAAGGCAATGGCCATGGCGACACCGGCGATGTTGCCCACGCCCACCCGGCTGGACAGCGACAGTGACAACGCCTGGAATGGCGAGACACCGGCATCGGAGCGCTCGTGACGGAACATCAGGCGCAGCATGTCCGGCAGCGCGCGCAACTGCACGAAGCGGGTACGCACGCTGAAGTACAGGCCCGTTGCCAGGCACAGCACCACCAGATACGGGCTCCAGACAACGGCAAGCACGGCATTGACGATCGATTCGACATTCATCGCAGGGCCCCCATCAGAAGAACATCCCCAGGGCGACCTGGGGACTGATGATGCGGCCGGTATTGCGGCCGGCAACGGTGAATTCGACGCCGGCGATCAGCCCCAGCGACGGGCTGAAGTGGTACTCGACAGCGGGCGCGAAGGTCAGGTTGCGACTGGCCGGGCGGTGTTCGTTGATGGGCCGGACGCCACCTGCAGCGTCGGGCGCGAAACCGGTCAGGCGCTGGCCGGTCTCGCGGCTGGCGGCAACTTCCATCACGCCGACCCAGCGTTCGTTGAAGCTGTATTCGGCGCCCACGGAAAGACCCAGTACCGAGCCCCGCGCGATATGGCCCTGGAAGCCGTCCTCGGTGCCGTACACGCTGGTGCCGGAGATGGCCGTTCGCGATGGCGCCGGCCCCGCGCTGAACTGCGCCCGCCAGCGCAGCGGCCGATCGTTGCCCAGCCACAGCACCTGCTGCACGGCCAACGCGGCGACGGTGCGCTGCACGCCATCACCCTGCGCATCSAGCGGATTGCCGGTGATGCGGTCGTGGCTGCCGGTGCTGAAGCGCYGTACCAGGGCAATCGACACCGCCGGCGTGGTGCCATCGGCGCTGGGGGCCTGCAACAGGTATTGCAGGCGTGCGGTGGTATCACCGGCGCGGAAGCCTCGGCTGCGTGCGTTGCCGGATTCGGCGCGTGATGCACTCAGGTTGACCTGGCCGGTCAYCCGTTCGCTGAAGCYGTATGCGATGGGCACCACCATCGCCCACGCGCCGCTGCGTTCGCTGCTGCGCTGGCGGTCGCCGTTGTGGTCGAAGGACGAGGAACTGTCGACCCGCACCAGATAGGGTTCGACGTACCAGTGACCCGCTGGCATGCCGGCAGGATTGGGCGTGATCAGCGGGCCGGTGAAGTTGACGCCGTCGAGCGTGCGCTCGTTGGCCTGCGCGGAAACGACGGCAAGCGCACTGAGTGCCAGTACCAGGCAGACACGCACCGCACTGCGAGGAGGATGATGCATGGGAACCGCTCCTGTACGACGTTGGATGGACTTCCACCCTGCGTCGCCGGGAACGGCACACCAATAAGGAAACTTTCAATTCGTCATGCATGCTTTGCGCATGGCACTGCCAGGAAAACCGCCAGACGTTGCCCGGCTGCCGGGAAGTCCCGTTCGACATGGAACTGCGCTGTGCGGGCACCGGTTTGCGGTGCCCGCAGACACGCCCATCAGCCGCGCTGGCTGACCCACTGCGCCAGCAACACGGCCGTGGCGGAAGCGACATTCAGGCTTTCAACCGCGCCACTGCCGGGAATCGACAGCTGCTGGTCACACTGGCTGGCCAGGCCGCGATCCATGCCTTCGCTTTCCGCGCCCATCACGTAGACCAGGCGGGCCGGCAACGACGCGCGGAACACGTCATCGCCACCCTCGACCAGGGTCGCGGCGAGGCCGAAACCGGCCGCGCGCAGCTGCGCCATCGCTTCTGCATCCTCAGGCAACTGCACCAGCGGCACCGACTCTGCGCCGCCCTCGGCCACGCGTGCGGCCGCGCCGGACAACGCCAGCGTACTGCTGGCCGGCAGCAGCAGCGCCTTGGCGCCGAAATGCGCGGCAGAGCGCAGGATCGCACCGAAGTTGTGCGGATTACCGACGCCATCCAGCCACAGTGCCAGCGCCGGGCCTTCGCCCAGTTCGGCCAGCCACTGCGCGAGCGGCAACACCGGCGCGCGCAGCACGTCGGCCACCAGGCCTTCATGGTGGGTGGTGGCAGCCAGCTTGTTGAGGTCGCCCTCCTCCACCACGCGATAGCCCACGCGGTTGGCCACGCACCACTTCAGCACCGGCTGCATGCGCGGAATCAGCGATTCCACCAGGTACAGCTTGCGCAGCGCCTGCGGACGCTTGGCGAACAGCGCCTGCACCGCGTTCCATCCGTACAGGCGAAGTTCGTCGTTGCCCCGCCCCGGCGGTGGCGGGGTGCCGCCCTCACGCGGTGGCAGCGGGGTGGCCCGCGGCGGTCGCGACGACGGGCGGCGGGCATTCTTCCAGGGATCATTCACTACGGGACAACTCCAGCTTGCGTTGACGCCAGAAATCGGCGTTCTTGATGCCCAGGGCATCGGGGTCGAAGATCGGGTCGAGACCGAGCTTCTTCTGTCGTTCGTAATCGCGCAGGGCCAGCATGGCCGGCTTCTGCACGATGAGGATGGCGATGATGTTCAGCCAGGCCATCAGGCCCACGCCGATATCACCCAGCGCCCAGGCCAGGGTGGCGTTGTGGAAGGCACCGAACACCACCATGCCGATGATGCCCAGGCGCAGCAGCAGCACGGTGAGCGGCCGGCGCTTGTTGTGGTTGACGTAGGTCAGGTTGGTTTCGGCCATGTAGTAATAGGCCATGATCGTGGTGAAGGCGAAGAAGAAGATCGCCACCGACACGAAGGCCGAGCCCCAGCCCGGCAGCACCGCTTCCACACCCGCCTGCGCGTAGCCCGCACCTTCGGGGATGCCGGCCAAGCCCTGGAAGATCGGCGCGGCGCCGGCGACCGGTGAATACACGTTGTAGGTGCCGCTGGCCAGGATCAGGAAGGCGGTAGCGGTGCACACCATCATGGTGTCGAAGTAGATGGCGAACGCCTGCACGTAACCCTGCTTGGCCGGGTGCGAGACCTCCGAGGCCGCCGCAGCGTGCGGACCCGAGCCTTGGCCGGCCTCGTTGGCGTAGATGCCGCGCTTGATGCCCCACTCCACCGCCAGGCCCATCATCGCGCCGAACGCGGCATGGGTGCCGAACGCGCTCTTGAAGATGATGCCGAACATTTCCGGCACGCGGTCGTAGTTGATGATCATGATGACGATGGCCATCAGGATGAAGCCGGCGGCCATGAACGGCACCACCACTTCGGCGAAGTTGGCGATGCGCTTGACGCCACCGAAGATCACCACGCCCAGCAGCAGGGCGACGACGATGCCGATGCCCAGCTTCAGCGCCTGCGCCGATTCCATGCCGAAGGCCTGGCCATCGAGCGGACCGCACAGCGCGGTACCGCGGCAGGCGTTGATGACGCTGTCGGCGATCGCGTTGGCCTGCACGCCGGGCATCAGGAAACCGGCGGCGATGATCGTGGCGATGGCGAAAGCCATGGCATACCACTTCAGGCCCATCGCTTTTTCGATGTAGTAGGCCGGGCCACCGCGGTAGCGGCCTTCGGCATCCTTGGTCTTGTAGATCTGCGCCAGGGTGCATTCCACATACGAGGTGGAGGCGCCGAGGAAGCCCATCACCCACATCCAGAAGATCGCGCCGGGGCCGCCGAAGGCGATGGCGGTGGCCACGCCGGCGATGTTGCCGATGCCCATGCGGCCGGCCATCGACATGGCCAGGGCCTGGAACGAGGACACGCCGGCGTCGGACTTCTCACCGGACACGGTGAGGCGGCACATCTCGACGAAACCACGGATCTGCATGAAGCGGGTGCGCAGGCTGAAGAACAGGCCGGCGGCCAGGCACATGAAGATCAGCGCCTTGCTCCAGATGATGCTGTTGATGAAATGTACGGTAGCTTCCACGCGCGCTCTCTCCAGTCGGCGGGTTGTGAGGACGTCCCGTCGGCTGGAAGGGACCGGTCGATTCTCCCTGATCGAAGGTCGCTGCGATAGCGCCGGATGTGGGGGCGTGTTCTCCGCCGGGCATGGCCCGGCGCTACCGGGTATGCCGCCGCACCACGGGTAGCGCCGGGCCATGCCCGGCGACCGGCAATGACCGTGCCCCCACGGTAGCACCGGGCCATGCCCGGCGGCCTATCAGGGCAGCTGCCTGCGTACCCGGGCGAAGCGGCGCAGGTCATGCAGGACGCCGCGCTTGTAGACGGCGCAGCGCTCCACGCCCTCCTCCTGGAAACCGTTCTTTTCCAGTACCCGGGCCGAGCCCAGGTTGAAGTCGACCACCGTGGCCTGCAGCCTGAACAGGCCAAGCTCATCCATCACCCAGGGCGCGAACAGGCCGACCACAGCGGTCATCAGGCCCTGCCCCCAATGAGCCTGGCCGAGCCAGTAGCCCAGTTCCGCGGTATGCCCGCGCTCGGCCACGCCCTGCTGGGCGCCAACGCTGCCACAGGCCTGGCCCTCTATCTCGATGGCCAGGTTCAGCGTGCCTGGGGCCAGTACGCGCCCGCCCAGGAAGGCTTCGCCATCCTCGCGGGTGTACGGATACGGGAAGCGGTCACGCAGCCCACGCGAGACGTCCGCGTCGTTGGCGTGATGCAGCAGCGACTGCAGGTCATCACTGCGCCAGGGGCGCAGCAGGAAGCCTGCGCCGTGCAGGATCCGCGCCGGCTCAGGCATGACCACCCACCGACGGCGAGTCGGCCTCCTGCTTCTCCAGCTCGCGCTTCACCGCCTCCGGCGAGCGGGTGTACGGGGCCAGCCGCGCGTAGAACGCCGGCACCACGAACAGCGACAGGAAGGTGGACAGGGTGACGCCGAAGATGATCACGATGCCGATGGTGCCACGGCTGGCCGAGCCCGGGCCACCGGCCACCACCAGCGGGATGGCGCCGACCACGGTGGCGATCGAAGTCATCAGAATCGGACGCAGGCGCACCATCGCCGATTCGATGATCGCTTCGCGCACGCTGCGGCCATCGTCGCGCAGCTGGTTGGCGAATTCSACGATCAGGATGCCGTTCTTGGCCGCCAGGCCGACCAGCATGACGATGCCGATCTGGCTGAACAGGTTCACCGTGCCGCCACTCAGCCACAGGCCAACCAGCGCGCCGAGCACGCCCAGCGGCACGGTCAGCATGATCGTCAGCGGGTGGATGAAGCTCTCGAACTGCGCGGCCAGCACCAGATACACCACCAGCAGGGCCATGGCGAAGGTCAGCAGCACCGCGCCGCCCGCACTCTGGTACTCACGCGATTCGCCCTTCCAGTTCACCTGCGCGTACTGCGGCAGCTCTTCGCCGGTCACCTGCTGGGCCCAGGCGATGGCCTCGCCCAGCGGATAACCCGGTGCCAGGCCGGCACTGATGGTGATCGAGCGCAGGCGGTTGAAGCGGTTCAGGGTTCCGGCCTCGGCCACTTCGCTCAGCGTGACCAGGTTGGACAATGGCACCAGCTCGCCAGAGGTCGCACGCACGCGGATAGCGGCCAGATCGGCGGGGCTGGCGCGGCCATCACGGCCGGCCTGCACCAGCACGTCGTACTCCTCGCCGTTGTCGACGAAGGTGGTGACGCGGCGCGAGCCCATCATCGTTTCCAGCGCCGAACCGATCGCGGTGACCGGCACGCCGAGGTCGGCCGCACGCTGGCGGTCAATGTTCACCCGCATCTGCGGACGGGTTTCCTTGTAGTCCGAGTCCGGGCCGACCAGGCCGGGGTTGTCGGCCATGCGCAGCAGGATGCGGTCGCGCCACTGCGCGATCTCGGCGTATTCCGGGCCACCCAGCACGATCTGGAACGGCTGCCCGCCACTGCGCACCAGGCCGCCACCGACCTGGGTACGTACGCGCACGCCACGGATGGTGTCCAGTTCCTTCTGCAGTTCGTTGGCGACTTCCGGCGTGCCTTCGCTGCGCTGACGCCACGGCTGCAGGAACACGCTGACGCGGCCAGTGTGCATTTCCTCGCTGGCGCCGAAGCCGCCGGGCACGCGCGGGTTGGCGCGCACGATCGGCTTGTCCGCGCCGACATGCGGTGCCAGCAGCGCTTCGACCTGCTGCACCTGCTGCACGGTGTAGTCGTAGCCGGCGCCTTCCGGGCCGTCGATCATGATCTGGAACGAACCACGGTCTTCGGCGGGGGCCAGTTCCGAAGGCAGCACTTTGATCAGCAGCCAGCTGGCCGCCAACGCAGCGGYCATCACCAGCAGGTAGATCCACGTGCGATCGACATGATGATCGAGCACGCGGCCGTAGGCGCCGGCCAGGCGTTCCAGATTGCGGTTGATGAAGCCGTGCAGCCCGCGCGGTGCCTGCCCGGTATGCGGCTTGAGCAGCTTGGAGGCCATCATCGGCGTCAGCGTCAGCGCGACGAACGCCGACAGCGCGACAGCGGCGGCCAGGGCTACCGCCAGTTCACGGAACAGGCGCCCGGTATTGCCTTCCAGGAAGCCGACCGGCAGGAATACCGCCACCAGCACGGCGGTGGTGGCGATCACCGCGAACGCCACCTGCGCGGTACCCCGCTTGGACGCCACCAGCGGCGGTTCGCCCAGGTCGATGCGGCGCTGCACGTTTTCCACCACCACGATCGCGTCATCCACCACCAGGCCGATGCACAGCACCAGCGCGAGCAGGGTCAGCAGGTTGATCGAGAAGTCGAACGCGTACAGCGCGATGAACGCCGCCACCAGGCATACCGGCACGGTGACCGCAGGAATCAACGCCGCGCGGAAGCTGCCGAGGAACAGCCAGATGACCGCCAGCACCAGGATCATCGCCTCCACCAGGGTGGCGTACACGCGGTCGACGGCAGCCTCGATGAAGGTGGTGTTGTCGAAGGCAACGAAGATCTGCGTGCCCTTGGGCAGGGTCAGCGCGACACGTTCGGCCTCGGCGCGCGCGGTGCGCGCCACATCCAGCGAGTTGGCAGTGGAGGTCTTGACGATGCCCAGGCCGATGCCGGGCTCGCCGTTGCTGCGGTAGTAGGCGCGACGCTCGGCCGAGGCCAGCTCGATCTTCGCCACATCGCCCATGCGCACCACATAGCCATCACTGCCCTTGCCCAGYGGGATGGTCGCGAAGTCTTCCGGCTTGATGTAGTTGCGCTCCACGCGCAGGGTGAAATCGCGGTCGGTGGATTCGATGCGGCCGGCCGGCAGTTCCACGTTCTCGTTGCGCAGCGCGGTTTCCACATCGCCGGTGGTCAGCCCACGTGCGGCCAGCTGGTCGCGGTCCAGCCAGATGCGCATCGCATAGCGCTGGCGGCCACCGATGCGGACCTGGGCCACGCCATCGAGGCTGGAGAAGCGGTCGACCACGTAGCGGTCGGCGTAGTCGCTCAGTTCCAGCGTATCCATGGTCGAGGAGACCATGTTGAACCAGATGATCGGGTCGGCATCGCTCTCGACCTTGGCGATCTCCGGTGGCCGTGCCTCCTCGGGCATGCGGTCGGCCACGCGGCTGACCGCGTCGCGCACGTCGTTGGCCGCCGCTTCGATGTCACGGTTGGAGGTGAATTCGATGCTGACCTGCGAGCGGCCGTTGGTGCTGCGCGCGTTGATCGTATCGATGCCTTCGATGCCGGCCAGCGCGTCTTCCAGCACCTGGGTGATGCGGCTCTCGATGACCGCTGCCGAGGCGCCGGTGTAATCCACCGAGACCGAAACGATCGGTGGGTCGATGGCCGGCAGTTCGCGCAGCGTCAACCGGGTGAAGGACATCACGCCCAGCACCAGCAGCAACAGGCTCATCACCACGGCAAACACCGGCCGCTGGATGGAGATGTCGGACAGCTTCATCCGCCGTGACCCTCGGCGGCTGCAGGTGCTTCAACCGTCGCCGGCTGCGCGCCGCTGGCGGGCGCGGCGTCGGAGGCTGCCACCTTCAGGCCCGCCCGCAGCTTGCCGGTGCCGTCCACCACGATGCGCTGGCCTGCCTGCAGGCCCTGCTTGATCTCGACCACGCCGGCGCGGCGTGCACCGGTGACCACGTCCACGCGTTCGACGGTGTCATCGGCCTTGATGCGGTACATGAAGCTGTCGCGACCGACCTGCACCACCGCGATTTCCGGCACCACCAGGGCCGGTCGATCAGGATGGAACAGGCGCACGTCGAGCAGCATGCCCGGCCGCAGCGCATGGTCGCCATTGGCGAAGTCGGCACGCACGGTCACCGCACGAGTGGCCGGGTCGATGCGTGCATCGATCGTGCTGACCTCGCCCTCGAAGGTGCGGCCCGGCCAGGCCACGCTGGTGGCCTGCACCTTGTCGCCAGTGGTCAGCGACGCCAGTTCCACTTCCGGCACCTGGAAATCGACGTGCATGCGCTCGACGTCGTCGAGGGTGGCGATCACCGTGGTCGGCGTCAGCAGCGTGCCCGGGCTGATCTGGCGAATGCCAAGTACGCCGGCGAACGGCGCGCGCACGCGACGGTCGCCGATGTCCGACTGCATCTGTGCCACCCGCGCTTCGGCGGCGTCGCGGATCGACTTCTGCGTGTCCAGGGTGGCACTGGATACCAACCGCTGCGCCGCCAGTTCGCGCTGGCGCTTGTACAGCTGGTCGGCTTCGCGGAAGGTCGCCTGCGCCTGCACCAATGCGGCCTCCTGGGCCTGCCCGCGCAGTGTCACGAGGGGCGCACCGGCGGCGACCTGCTGGCCACTTTCAAAGTGCAYGCGCTCGACGATCTCGCTCACCTTGGCGGTCACGCTGATCGACTCGCGCGCCTTGGCCGTGCCCAGCGCCTGCAGCGTGTCGTTCCACTGCACCGCCTGCACGACCTGCGCGGTGACCGGCACGGCTTCGCCCTGCCGACGCGCGGCGGCCTCCTGTTTGCCTGCGCACCCGGCCAGCACGGCCAGGCTGAGGCCAAGGGCCAGGGTCGAAGCGATACGAGCCAACATGAAGCGTCCTGAGTGGTACACGGCCGCCGAGTGTAGGCAAGGCCCCGCAAAAGCGGTATGTGCCAAGCGTTTACCGGCGTGGAACGGGGGCTGCGATAGCGCCGTGTGCCCATTCCATGCAGGGGGCACCGACGCAGTGTCGGCGTATGTCGGGATGTATCAGGCCATCCCGCCAGGGGCGATGCCGTCGTACAGTCGAGGGGCCTGGCCGAGGGCGCCGGGCGGGGTCGGAACCTGGCGGGGATCCGACCCCGTTTTCTTTGGACGCAGGCCTTCTGTGCGCGGCGCACCGGTAGCGCCGGGCCATGCCCGGCGGATCAATACCGGTAGTTCACCTTCATCCACAGGCTGCGGCCGGGCTCGTTGATGCGCACAGGGTCAGCGGGGAAGCCGAAGTCGGCGCTGCCGGCCAGGTTCAGATGCTCGCTGTAGGCACGGTCGAACAGGTTGTCGACACCGGCGCTGAGCTGCAGCTGCGAACTGAAACGATAGGCCGCGTTGAGCGCCAGCGTGGCAAAGCCGCTGCTCGGCCCGAGGTCCTGCGCGACCACGTTGCCCTGCCCGTCCGCGACCCGATGCTGATGGGTGACCGCGCGCACCAGCGCACCGCCACTCCAGCGCTGGCCTTCCCAGTCAGCGCTCAAGCGTGCTTCCAGCGGCGGCATCTGCGGCAACGGTCGATGCTGATCGCGGTTCTCGCCCCAGGCATAGGCCAGGGTGCCCCCCAGCTTCCATTGCTCGTCCAGCCGCAGCTGCAGGCCGGCCTCGGCACCGGCGATGCGCGCCTGCACATTGTCAGCCCGGCTCATGCCCATCATGCCGCTGCCGCGATAGGTGAACAGGATGTAGTCCTGGATCTGCCCCGCATAGGCCGAGACCCAGGCCTGCACGCGCGGGCCCTTGTATTGCAGGCCGACGTCGAGCTGGGTGGTGCGCTCGTGCTGGATGCCAGCGAACGCGTTCACCGCACCTGCCGGCCCCTGATCGGGCGAGAACAGTTCCCAGTAGTCGGGCATGCGCTGGCTGTGGCCCAGCCCGGCATACCAGGTCAGGCCGTCGGCAAGGTCCTGTTCGTAGCGCAGGAAACCACTGCCCAGCCATTCCCTGCGGCGCTGGCCGGCGGTGGGATTGGGCATGGCCATCATCATGCCGCCGATGTCGGCACGCGCATCGCGCACGCTGGCACGATCGATGCGCAGCCCGCCGATCCAACGCTGCCCGGTGTCCACGCCGAAGGTCAGTTCGGTGAATGCACCGTAGCGGCGGAAATCGGCGTCGGTGTTCCAGTCCGCCTGCTTGTAGGTATCGCGCCCCATGCCCATGCGGCCGCGATGCCGGCTGTCTTCGCCGTCGATGCCGGCCACCAGCTGCACGTCCTGCCAGCGCCATTCGGCGCTGATGCGCCCGCCCTGCGTGCGGCGATCCACGTTCGACGCCATCGGCATCGGCATCATGCTGTGTGGGTTCGGCGTACGCAGCGTGTAGTTGTCCATCACGTGGTCGGCTTCGTTGTAGTACACGTTCGCCTGCAGCGTGTTCCACGCCCCGGGCAGATTGCGCTTCTCGAAGCGTGCGGCGTAACTGGTGCGTTCGAACGCGGCCCCATCCATGCCGCGCCCCGCGTAGCGCGCGATCGCATCGCCGGCACCGGCGGAGACCTCCAACAGGGTATCGGCGTCAGGCGTCCAGCCCACCGCTACGTCGCCATTCCACTTGCGCCATTTCGACGGAACCACATCGCCGTTGCCGTCCTTGTAGTCATCGGCTTCGGAGCGATTGCCGCTGGCACGCACGTAGCCCGTTGGATTGCCCAGGGTCAGGTCCAGCACCTGGTCGTTGCGGTTGCGTGAGCCGACCAGTGCACTGGCATCGGCACGCAGCCCGGGCGCATCGAAACGCGGGGTATCACGCTCGAAGCGCACGGTGCCCGCAGAGGCACCCGCGCCCCAGCGCACGCTCTGCGGGCCCTTGATGATGGTCAGCCGGTCAAAGCTCTCCGGCGATATGTAGGACAGCGGGTTGTCCATGCGCGAGGGACACGCGCCAATCAGATTGCCATCGTTGCTGAGGATGTTCAGGCGCGAACCGAACATGCCACGCAGCACCGGGTCGCCGTTGGTGCCGCCGTTGCGGATGGCGGAGAAGCCGGGAACGGTCTTCAGGTAATCGGCGCCATCGCTGGCTGGCACAGGCTGCCGCGGCAGGCGCGGATCGGTCACCCAATGCAGCGGCGAGGACGGCGYGGCGGCGGTGACCACCAGCGTATCCAGCGTCCGCGCTTCTTCAGCGGGCGCGGCATGGGCGAAGGGAGCAGCCAGGGCAGCGCCAAGCGCAAACGGCAGGCGCGCACGGGCGCCCGCAGCGGGGAAAGTCATTTTCATGGAAACAGCTCCAAGGTACGCACGCGCGCACGACGCCCTTGCAGGCCTCGTGCGGCGGATTCGATAGGGAAATCAGCGGACGGTGGAGATCAGCGGCGGGCCACGCGCGGCATGTGCCGGCCAATGCAGCAGCGGCAGTCGCGGCTGCGACCATGGGAACATCGGCTTCGGCCGCCACAGCAAGGGCAGCAGCAGCACCAGCACGGCCAGCCACGGCAGCAGGCGCATGGCCAGCACGCAGTACTCGCAGGCCTCCCCGTGCATGGCGTGGGGATCGGCGGGTGGGGTCGGATCCCTTTGCCCCGGCAAAGGGCTCTGACCCTCAGCCATGTCGCCGTGATGCATGTGGGCATGGTCCATGCCGCCATGCATTGTGGATGGGGTCAGAGCCCTTCCCTGTGGTGAAGGGATCTGACCCTGCGGCGCCTGCAGCGCACGGCTGACCAGCGGCGCAAGCACCATCAACAGCGTCGCGATGAAGGCGAGCTGGAGCAGGGTTCGACGCAGGCAGCCGGTACGGATCACCGCGCTAGTGTAGAGGTGCCTCCAGAAGGCACCGTGCGACGAACCGTCGCAGGAGGGGGTTTATCGGCAGGGCTGCGCCCTGCACCCGCAGAGGCCACGTCCACGGCAAGAGCCGAAGCAACATCAAAAGCTGGCTTCCTGTGGGTAGGCGGGGTGGGTCCGGTTGCGGGGGCCGCTGCAAGTACGTCCATGTAAGCTCGGTCGCCGCATCCATGCGGCTCACGCCCCCGCAACCGTACCCACCCCGCCTTCGACAGTTTTCCGCGATCTGCGGTAGATCCACGCCATGCGTGGATGCTCTTCGATCAATTGTCGAAACATTCGATTTCCATGGAGATTCATCCACGCATCGCGTGGATTTTACCGTGTCGACCAAGGTCGACACCTATCAACGGCCGCCGGAATCTGTCAGAGGCGGGGCGGAGTGGGTAGGCAGGACCGTTGGCGCCATGGATGGCGCCATCGAGCCCCCATGGACGGGTTTACGGCGTGTCC
>NZ_JBFTOJ010000117.1:0-19214 GCF_056397905.1 Stenotrophomonas sp. 05L414_2 | reverse complement strand
GTGTGGGCTTGCAGGACCGTTGGCGCCATGGATGGCGCCATCGAGCCCCCATGGACGGGTTTACGGCGTGTCCTGCAAGCCCACACCGCCCCGCCAACCCGCAGAAAACCCAGAGCCGGCTGTTGCTTTGGCTTTGGCTTTGGTTTTCGCCTCTGCGGGTGCCGGGCGGCAGCCCGGCCAGCCCTCCCTGCCGGATTTGCATATGTGGCTGCCGAATCCGGCCGTGGATTTGCCGGAATGCGCGATTGCCCTGCCGGAATGAAGTGCTCAGCCCTCGCTGAAAGGCGCGAAATGTCAGTCACCTGCCTAACGGCAAGTCCACTGACATTCAAGTTGTCCGCCTACGGGGGAAATGCTCATGAACCGCATCTACCGGCGTGTATGGAACCGCCAGCTCAATGCTCTGGTTGTGGCCTCGGAACTGGCCACCGGCGATAGCGGTGGTACCGCACCGCGCGACCGTCGTGCCAGCCTTCTGGTGCCCAGCACCCTGGCCATGGCACTGCTGTGCGTGCTGGCCAGCGGACCTGCGGCGGCGACAGAGGCCAATCAATCGCTGCGCGACCTGCAGGCGCTGGCGGCCAAGTACACCCAGCCGATGCCGGTGAAGGTCGATGCCGAAGTGGCGCTGGCCGCGGCTGCACGACAGGCCCAGGCGAACCCGGCGATCAGTGCCAACGCACGCGTCGGCCTGCAGCTGAGCACAACGTCATTGCCGGTCGTGCGCGACGTGCTGCCGGCCACCGTGCAGGTCAAGCTGGCGGCCGGCGCCGCGCCGCGCCAGGTGCCTGCACCGGTGCTGGGCGCCGACGTGCGCGCCAACATCGGTGTTGGCACTGCAGCCGCTACCCGTGTCGATGCCGCGCTTGCCGCGAACGTCGCACCGGCTGCACAGGCGCCGTTGGGTCTGGCTGCCAACGCGGCAGCAAAGGCCGATGTCGGCATCGCCGGCAAGCCGGTTGCCAGCATTGACGCCGGCACCCAGGTTGCCGCGGCAGCGGGTGTAACGCCGTCCGGCTTGAAGGCGGCCGTGGATGGCAAGGTCGATGCGCAGCTGGTCGTGGCCGGCAATCACATCGAAGGCCAGGGCCAGATCGGTGCCACCGCAGCGGTCACGCTGCCTGCCAAGGAAGAGCTGCCGGGTGACACCGATGACCGCGCGATCACCGCAGCGTTCGATACCGGCGTGGCAGGCAAGGTACGGGTGCAGGGCAAGGACGGCGAGGAAATCGTCGCCGATCGCAATCTCAAGCTGGCCGGCACTGCAACCGTCGCCGCGCAGAACAGCGCGCTTGGCCTGGGCGGCCTGCTCAACGGCGTCGGCACTGCGCTCAACGGCGTTGGCAGCGCGGTCGGCAGCCTGCTCAATGGTGACCTCAACGGCACCGTCGGCAACCTGACCGGCGCCGTCGGTGGCCTGGTCGGCAATACCCTCGGCAGCCTCGGCCTGACCTCGCCGTCGGCCATTCCGCCGACCAGCCCGAAGGCGCCCGCCGCTGCCGACCCGAACGCGGGCCTGGTGATCGGTACCGGTGGCCTGGTGGGCGGTGTCACCGAACTGCTCGGCCCGACCACCGCCAGCCTGTTCGGCGGCACCGGTTACCTGTCCAACGGCAACCTCAAGCTCAGCACCGCCAACGTCATGCAGACCTATTCCACGGTCAACGTGCTCGGCCTGCCGGTGGTCAATGCAACGCCGGTCGGCACCACGCTCAACGGACTGGGTGGAGCGGTCACCGGTGGCAGCTCGCACCTGACCCTGATCGGTGGCGTCACCTCCGACAGCTACATCTACAACATCAACAACGGCAATCCCGGTGGCCTGCTCGGCCTGCTGCTGCCGACGGACTCGCCGGCCTGGGCGGCCAAGTGCCTGGACATCGCGCTGGCGGACATCTCCTGCTGGGCGGTCAACGCAGCGCAGGACTACCAGGTGCTGATGGGCGATGGCGCCTATGCCAACGGCTCCAAGGAGGTGGTGATCGGTGCCAACGCCCGCCATGAACTGCCCAAGGTCGATGCCAACGTCGCCTTCCCGGGCGCGGGCGCCAATGATCCGAGCGATCCGACCGGCGTTCCCACCGCCGACTATGCAGCACGCATGGGGCACTCGGTGGTGGTCGGCGACAGTGCCAGCGGCACTGCCAACGGGCAGACCCTGCTCGGCGCAGAGAGCACCTCCAACCAGGCCAACTCGGTGGCGCTGGGCTACCGCTCGGCCGCACTGCGCGGCGCGCAGGCCAGCTACAGCGCTTACGGCCTGACCACCGCACAGGTGTCGGCGGGCGAAGTGTCGGTGGGCACCGCAGGCGGTGGCGAGCGGCAGATCACCAACCTGGCAGCCGGCAGCGCCAACACCGATGCAGTCAACGTGGCCCAGCTGAAGGGTGCGATCAGCCAGATCGATGCGGTCGGCGCGGCGGCGGTCACCTATGACCTGGATGGTGCAGGCGACCCCGACTACCGCCGTGTCACCCTCGGCAATGGCACCGGCACCACCACCATCGGCAACCTGGCAGCCGGCGCGGTCAACGCCACCAGCAGCGAGGCGGTCAATGGTGCGCAGCTGTTCGCCAGCAACGACACGATGGCAAAGTTCTTCGGCGGACGCGCAGCGTTCGATCCGCTCACCAGCACGTTCACCGCACCGCTGTTCGAGATCAGCACCATCTCCACCGGTGGCGCCGTGGCCCCGGGGCTGTATGACAACGTCACCGACGCCTTCGATGCGGTGGATGGTTCGCTGGTCAACCTCAACACCCAGATCAACGACATCCGCAACACCGGCACCCGGTACCTGCGGGTGAATTCGACCGGTGCCGACGCCGTGGCCAGCGGCGCCGAAGCGATCGCCGTCGGTGCCGGTGCCAGCGCAACCGCCGCCAACAGCATCGCGGTCGGTGCCGGCAGCCTGGCCGACCGTGCCAACAGCGTGTCGATCGGTGCCGCGGGCGCCGAACGCCAGGTCACCAACGTCGCCGCCGGCACCGCCAGCACCGATGCGGTCAACCTGGGTCAGTTGCAGGCTTCCGAAGAGGGCGCGCTGCGCTACGACCTCAACGGCGACGGCAGCGTCAACTACGCAAGTGCGACGCTCGGCCAGTCCGGCACCGCCACCACGCTGCGCAACCTCGGCCCGGGCCAGATCAGCGCGGCCAGCAGTGAAGCAATCAATGGTGCGCAGTTGTTCGCGGCCAACCAGACGGTGGCCACCCACCTCGGCGGCGGCGCTGCAGTGGATGCCAATGGCGTGGTCACCGCGCCGACCTACACGCTCAACAACGTCGCCGCCAATGGCACGGTCAGCCAGGGCAGCTACAACGACGTCGGCACGGCCTTCGACGCGGTCAGCAATTCGCTGGCCAATGTGGCCGAGCAGACCGATGACCTGGACGCACGCGCCGTGAAGTACGACGTGGACGGGAGTGGCAACGTGGTCGATACCGTGACCCTCAGCGGCACCGGCGGTGCACCGGTGAAAGTCACCAACGTGGCCGCTGGCAGCATCCTGGCGGGCAGCAGCGATGCCATCACCGGCGACCAGCTGTTCAGCACGCACCAGACGGTGGCCAGCTACTTCGGTGGCAGCACCGTGTACAACGGCAGCACCGGGCTGTGGACCGCGCCGACCTTCAACATCTCCACCATCGCCACCGATGGCACCATCACCGGCAACGACTACAGCAACGTCACCGCTGCGTTCTCTGCAGTGGACGGCTCGCTGCGGGTGCTCAACCAGCGCATCAGCAGCGGCGGCGGCAGCCCGTACCTGGCGGTCAACTCCACGGCTGCCGCAGCCACGGCCACCGGTGCCGAAGCACTGGCGGTCGGCCCGCAGGCCAGCGCAGCCGGTGCGGGCAGCGTAGCGGTCGGCAACGGTGCCAATGCCAGCGCGGGCAACAGTGTTGCGCTGGGTGCCGGTTCGGTGGCCAGCGTCGGTGCGCAGACCGGCTATACCGGTGCCTATGGCCAGGCCGGCGCCAGCAACTCGTCCGGTGAGGTGGCGGTGGGCAGCAGTGGCAGCGAGCGCAAGATCACCCACGTGGCCGATGGCTCCGACGACCATGATGCGACCAACGTCGGCCAGCTGAAGAACGGCGTGAACTACGCCATCGACCAGTCCAAGGCCTACACCGACCAGAAGATCCAGAACATCACCAACGTTGCCGGCAGCTTCCGCGCCAACAACAGCAACAACCTGGCCGATCCGGCCGCCACCGGCGCCAACTCCGCCGCGGGCGGTGCCGGCTCCACTGCGGCCGGGGCCAACTCGACCGCATTGGGCAACGGCTCGCAGGCGCAGGCAGACAACTCGGTGGCGCTGGGTGCGGGCTCGGTCGCCAACCGCGCCAATACGGTGTCGGTGGGTGCAGCCGGTGCCGAACGCCAGGTGGTCAACGTGGCCGATGGTTCGCAGGCGACCGATGCGGTCAACGTGCGCCAGCTGCAGGCTTCGCAGCAGGGCACGATCCGCTATGACACCACCACCAACGGCACCACCAACTACAACAGCGTGACCCTGGGCAGCACCAGCAGCGGCCCGACCACGGTGCGCAACGTCGCTGCCGGCACCGCCGGTACCGACGCGGTCAACGTCGACCAGCTGAAGTCGGGCATGGCGCAGACCCTGGACTGGTCCAAGGCCTACACCGATGAGCGCATGGGCGGCTTCGAACGCGACCTGCGCAAGACCGACAACCGCGCCTCGGCCGGTATCGCCTCGGCGATGGCAACCGCATCGCTGCCGCAGCCCAGCGAAGCCGGCCGCAACATGGCCTCGATCGCCGCCGGCAGCTACAACGGCGAATCCGGCGTGGCCTTGGGCATCTCCGGTGTCTCCGAGGGCGGTCGCTGGATCTACAAGTTCAGTGGTTCCACCAACAGCCGCGGCGAGGCCGGTGTGGCCGTCGGTGCCGGCATCCAGTGGTGATCGCCTGCGCCGGGTCGCATTCGCGGCCCGGCGCAGCGGGCAACGTCTACAGGGGGAATGACATGAAACCGCATCGCATCGCTCGCAGTGGCCGCGTCGCCGCCACGCTGGGCCTGATCCTGGCCGCGGGGCTGCTGGTTGCCTGCCGCAGCCACGCACCGGCCGCCGACGGCCCCGCCGACAGCCCCGCCGTCACCTTCCCGGAGGCCAGCAAGGCATCGCTGAAGGAAGGCATCTATCCGGATATCGCCGACCTGCGCCGGTTCGCACCGGGCATGAGCAAGCGCCAGCTGTACACGTTGCTCGGCACCCCGCACTTCAACGAAGGCATGTGGGGCGTGCGCGAGTGGAACTACCTGTTCAACTTCCGCACCGCACAGGGCGCGGAGTACTTCACCTGCCAGTTCCAGGTGCGCTTCGACAACAAGGGCATCGCCCAGGGCGGCTACTGGAAGCCTGAATCGTGCGCAGCGGTCCTCGACCCGCCGCGTCCGCCGCCACCGCCGGCGCCGGCGCCCTTGCCGGAGCAGCCGCTGCGGCTGGCTGCCGATGCACTGTTCGGCTTCGACAGTGCCGTACTCAGTGCCAGCGGCCAGCAGGCCGTGCAGGGTGTACTGGCGCAGGTGCGTGAGGCCAGCCAGGTGCAGTCGATCCAGGTGGTCGGCTACACCGACCGCATCGGCAGCGCTGCCTACAACCAGACGCTGTCGCAGCGACGTGCCGAGGCGGTGCGCATGGCGCTGGTACAGGGCGGCGTATCCGCGGCGAGCATCAGCGCTGAAGGGCGGGGTGCGGCCGAACCGCTGGTGCAGTGCGACCAGCGCAACCGGCGCGAACTGATCGCCTGCCTGGCGCCCAATCGCCGGGTGCAGATCGCGGGCGTGGCCCGGTCGCACTGAATCCCCGCGCCGGGGCGTGCCCCGGCATCCCGAGTCCCCCCTGTTCTGCCGGCAGGACGTGGAAACGTCTCCCCCGTTTTCCACGCCTGCCGGTGGGCAGGTTTCTTCCCTGGTGCACCTGATGAATGCCCAATTCCTGCCCTTGTCCATGAAGACGGAAGCCACTCTCAGCGTGTACGGCCAGCTCGGCAACCATGCGGTCGTGCGCATTCCCGGGCGCCGGCTGCCGGGCCTCATCCTGCAGGCCGACACCGTTGCCGGCTTCCTCACCCAGCTGCAGGAAGCACAGGCGTGCCTGCGCAGCGGCCGCGCGCAGCGTGCCGACGCCGAGCTGGACATGCTGGTCGACATGCTCGAGCAGTGGTACGCGCTCATCGAATCGCGCCTGGCCGATGCCGGCGAGGCCTTGTTGAGAAACAGGGGACGGAGGGGATCAAGTCGTGTCCCGCACAACCGGGGCATGAACGACTTGATCCCCTCCGTCCCCTTTTCTGTTGCTATGCGCGGGCGCGGATCATCCAGCAGGCGGTTTCCACCCGCACACGGTCACCGTCGATGAACGGTGCGAACGCGGTCAGCGCCTGCTGCAGCAGCGCTTCGGCGCGTTCGGCCGGCAACGCACGCAGGGCCAGACCCACAGGTCCGAGCTGGCCGACGTAGCTGGCCAGCGCATCACGGCTGAGGAAGCAGGTGAGGTCCAGCGGCGCGATGTCCACGTCCTGCCATCCGGCACGCTGCAGCAGCCGGCGCACCCGTTCGCCATCGGCGAAAGCGAACTGCCCCGGTGCACCGGGTACCCGCGCCGGCAGCACCAGCTGGTCTGCAAGGGCGCGCTCGGCGGTGGTCATGAACGGATTCTCCTGCGCGCTGCGCCAGGCGATGCAGCGCAGGCCCGCGCCCGTTCGGGCGGCACGGTGCAGGTTGGCGAAGGCGGCCTGCGTGTCCTCGAAGAACATCACCCCGAAGCGCGACTGGATCCAATCGTAGTGCGCCGTTGCGAAGGGATGGCGCTGGGCATCGGCAACGATGAAGTCGACCCCGCGCGCGATCGCGGCGGCGCGCTGGCGGGCCAGGCCAAGCATCGGTGCGGAGATGTCCACGCCCGTGCAATGGGCGTCAGGGCGTGCTGCGGCGGCGCTCAGCGTACTGGCGCCGGTGCCGCAGCCCACGTCCAGCAGTTCCGTGACGGTAACCGGCAGCTCGTCGCGCAGGGCATCGGCCATCGGTTGGAACAGGCCGTCCAGCAGGGTCTGCTGCGCGACCCAGTTCTCGCCGGCGGCGCCGTTCCAGAGCGTGTTCTGATCGAGCGGGAGTGAATCGTCCATGGGCTTGCCTTGCGCGGGGAGTGCGACCATGGTGGCGCTTGAAGCCCACTTGAGGTCAAGCACGATGCAGGAACTGGATATCGGTGAGGTGGTCCGCCGCAGTGGCGTGCCGGCCTCGACGCTGCGCTACTACGAGCAGCTCGGCCTGTTGCAGGTACTGGGGCGTCGCGGCCTGCGCCGGCAGTACCACGAGCAGGTGCTGGAACGGCTGGCACTGATCGGCCTGGGACAATCGGCAGGCCTGTCGCTGCAGCAGATCGGCGCAGCGATGCCGCAGGGGGCAGGGCTTGCACTGGATCGCACGGCATTGCTGGCCCGGGCCGATGCGCTGCAGCTGCAGATCCGCAGATTGCAGCGGGCGCAGGATCGGCTGCGGCGGGCTGCCGCCTGTCCACACGCCGAGGATGCTCGGCGCTGCGTGTCGTTCCGCAGGTTGCTGCGAGCGCAGCAGCACGTAGCGCGCGGATGAACTGCCGACACCCGCTCAATCGCGGGTGCTGACTTCCCAGGTGGCATGCAGCACGCCCGGCACCTGTTCCATCCGCGCCAGCACCACGTCCAGTTCGTCGGCGCTGACCGCGGTGCTGACCAGCACTGCGATCACATCAGTGGGCGCATCGGCGTGCTCCACCAGTTGCACGTCGCCAACGGGGTACTGCGCGGCTTCCAGCGCATCGACCAGGCGCTCGCGCACGCGCGGTACCGCGTCGGCATCCACGCTCAGGCGCACTTCGTAGGTCGCTTCGCTGGCGGCTTCGTTGATCGGGATGCGGTTGATCGCGTTCACCAGTGGCCGCAGCAGGGTATTGCCGGCGATGATCAGCACGGTCAGCAGCACGCCTTCGGCCAGCATGTCCGCGCCGGTGCAGCTGCCCACGGCAGCCGAGCACCACAGCGTCGCGGCGGTGTTCAGGCCGCGCACGTTCATGCCTTCCTTCATGATCACGCCGGCGCCGAGGAAGCCGACGCCCGAGACGACGTAGGAGATGACCCGCACGGCCTCGGCGCTGCCGGCGATGCGCATGCCCAGGTCAACGAAGGCGGCAGCGCCGACAGCCACCAGCACGTTGGTGCGCAGGCCAGCGGTGCGTTGCCGGTACTGGCGTTCGGCGCCGATCAGGGTGCCGAGCACGAACGCCGCCAGCAGGCTGACCACGGTGTCGGCGAACGGGCCGGGCTGGAAGGTTTCAATGAAGCGCATGGCCGCAGTCTACCTCCCGCAGGTGACAGTAGAACCACGCCACGCGTGGAGGGGCAGGGGGCATCATCCACGCGTGGCGTGGATCTACTCGTCGACGCGCTCGCCCATCATTTCGCGCTGGCGCTTGTCCAGTTCCTCCGCATAGCGCTTGCGCACGAATGCTTCAGACACCACGCCCAGCACCTGGCCATCGTCGGCCACCACCGCCAGCTCGTCGGCCTGGGTCTGGTCGAACCGCTGCATCACGGTCACCACGTCGGCGCTGGTGGCAAGGGCCACGTCGCGGTTCTCGGCGAACGTACCTACGACGTCCTCGGGCTTCACGCCGTCGCCGAACAGGCGCGGAATCTGCACGATGCCAGCGTAGTGGCCTTCACTGTCGATCAGGATCACCCGGCTGCCCGAGCCCAGCGGGAAGCGCTGGCGGAAGGCGGCGGCATCGAGGTCGGCCGAGGCGGTGGCCACACCCTTGCGCATCATCCGCCCGGCATTGAGGTTGTGCACCCAGCCGATGTCACGCGCGCTCTTGATGGTTTCCCCGCGCAGGTGCATGCGCCAGGTCGAGAAGGAATAGCCGAACCACTGCCGCACCAGGGTGCTGGACACCAGCACGGCGCTCATCACCACGCTGGTCAGCAGGAAGTCGTGGGTGCCTTCCAGTACCAGCATGGCCATGGTCATCGGCGCGCCAACCACCGCCGCGGCCAGTGCAGCCATGCCTGCCAGCGCGGCCGACGTGGCGTCGACCACCGGGACGCCGGTGGCCATCGCCAGCAGCCCCGCAAACAGCGTGCCGACCAGGGTGCCCATGAACAGCGAGGCGAAGAACAGTCCGCCGCGGAAACCGAAGCCCAGCGAAATGCCGGAGGCCAGGCATTTCAGCGTCAGCAGCCCGCCGATCCAGATCAGCGGCAGATGGGTGGTCAGGTCCAGGTGCAGCGCTCCGTGGCCGGACGACAGCACCTGCGGGCTGGCCAGCGCCAGCGGAATCAGCAGCAGGCCGCCCACCACCGGGCGCCCCCACAACGGCAATGGGCTGCGCTTGACCGTGCCCTCGATGGAGGCGATCAGGCGCATCACCACGATGCCGACCATCGCACAGCAGCAGCCGAGCAGGCCGTAGATCGCATAGTCGGCTGCGCGCACGTCGATGGTCGATGCCGCCGGCAGCAGATAGGCGTCCACGCCTGCCTGGTCGGCAACGAAGGCGCCGGCCAGTGCGGCCACCGCAACCGGCGCCAGCGCCGCCGGCGTATAGGCACCGATGACGATCTCGAAGGCGTAGAAGGCCCCGGCCAGCGGTGCACCGAAGGCCGCGGCGATCGCACCGGCCGCGCCAGCACCGACCAGGATGCGCACGTCGTTGCGGCGCAGGCGCATCACCCGCCCCAGCTGCGAACCGCTGCCGGCGCCCATCTGCGTGTATGACGCTTCCAGTCCGACCGAAGCACCGCAGCCATTGGAGACCAGGGTCTGGGTCAACACGATCAGGTTGTCGCGCATCGACATGCGGCCGCCATGCAGTGCATTGGCTTCCACGGCATCCAGCAGGGGGCGTTTCAGGCGCGTGGCAGCCAGGCTGACCAGGCCCACCCCCAGGCCACCCAGCGGCAGCACCAGCAGGGCAGTCCAGGTCAAAGCGGGCAGCGAGCTCAGGCGCATGCCCTCGTCCAGCCCATACAACGCCGTCTGCAGGGTGCGTGCCAGCCCAGCCTGCAACAGGGTCAGGCCGCCGGCGATCAGCCCGACCACCAGCGCCAGGGCGATGAACCACAGGTCGCTGCCGCGCAGGCGCAGGCGCAGGCCCTGGAAGGCCAGATGCAGGCGCGATGGCGAAGCGGTGGAGGACATGGTGGCGGCATGATACGCCGCCACCGTGAGCGCTACCGTCACCGCATCAGGCGGTTGCCATGCTCAGAAGCGGTAGCGGCCCTGCACGTAGAACGTGCGCGGCGCGGCCACCATGCGCCCGGCATTGCCATCCACGTTGCGGGTGTACCAGCGCTTGTCGGCCAGGTTGTTCACGCCCACCGCGACCTCGCTGTCGGCCAGCCAGGGCAGCTGCCAGGCGGCCTGCGCGTTCCACAGGCGTACGCCGGGTACACGGCCTACGCGCGCGTCGGCGGCTTCTTCCCAGGTGTTGGCGGCATCGGAGAACTGGCCGCTCTGGTGGGTGCTGGACACGTTGAAGGTCCAGCCGGCCAGCGCATAACGGGCGCCGACGCTGTCGGTATCGCGCGCGTAGAACGGCACATCCAGGCCGCGGTTGTCGCCGGACTGCTGGATGGCCTTGGTCCAGGTGTAGTTCGCGTACAGTTCCAGCCCGGCCAGCGCGCTGCTTTCGGCAAAGCGGTACTCGATCGCGCTTTCCACGCCCTTGTGGTCGGTGGCGCCGATGTTCTGGAAGGTGGGCGGGGTGATGCCCGGCACCTGCAGGATCTGGTTGTCGAAGCGCATCTTGAACACGGTCACTTCCGCACGCAGCGCGCCATCCTGCCAACGCGCGCCCAGCTCGGTGGTCCTGGCGATTTCCGGGTTCAGCGGATTGGTCGCGCTCTGCGAGTTCAACTGGATGTTCTGCACCGGTCCGAACGAGGTGGTGTAGTTGCCGAACACGGTCAGCTGCGGGGTCAACAGGTAGGCGACGTTGAGCGAGGGCAGGGCCTTGTCGTTGCGGCTGCTGAAGGTCGCGCCGCCGCCGGCCTGGCGGCGGTCCATGTCGATCCACTCCATGCGCACGCCGGGCGTGATCCGCCACTGACCGATGGCGATGCGGTCATCAACATAGAACGAGTGCGCATCGGTGGCGTTGTCGAAGCGGGTGGTCGCGCCGGTCGCACCGGTACGGCGGGTAACGGTGTAGCTGCGGTCGTTGCCGCGCTCGCGCAGGAAGCGGTAGCCGGCGGTGATGTCGTGCACGCTGCTGCCCCAGTGCAGGCGCTGGGTGTAGCGTGGCTCGATGCCGAGCACACGGTAGTCGCGCGGCTGCACCGTGATCTGTGTGTTGGCCGCGTTGATCAGCGAACTGGCCCGGTTGCTTTCGTTGTAATACGCCAGCACCTCGAACTCGCTGTTCTCCGACAGCGTGTTGGTGTAGCCCAGGTCGATGCCGGTGCGATGGCCCTTCCAGAAGTCGGACGGGCGGGTGTTCTGGAACGGATCGGCCTGGTACTGGGCGCGGGTCAGGCCGCCCGGAGTCAGAGAACGCACGTCGTAGTACGACAGCTTGGCGCGCAGTTCCTGCTGTGCGTCGATGGCATAGGCGAACTTCAGCGCCAGATCATCGAAGCGGTCATCGCTGCCCTGGCGCCAGCCGCGGCCGTCCTGCCCCGAATAGAGCAGGGCCATGCCCAGGCCGTTGTCGGCGGTGCCGCCGAGGAACGCGTTGTACTGGGTGCTGTCGCCGCCGCCGTGATCGTAGGCGCTGTAGCGCACGCCGGCCTCGCCGTGCAGGCCGGGCGCAGTCGGAATCGCGCGGGTGCTGAAGTTGATGATGCCGCCGACATTCTGCGGCCCGTAGCGCACCGCACCGCCGCCGCGTACCACGTCGATCGATTCGATGTTGGCCAGGCTGGCCGGGGCGAAGGAGAGTTGTGGCTGGCCGTACGGCGCAACCGCCAGTGGCACGCCGTCCAGCAGGACGGTCGAGCGCGGCGAGTAGCGGCCGGTCAGGCCGCGCACGCCGATGTTGAGCGAGACCGAGCTGCCAGCGGTGCCGGAGTTGTCGGTGACCTGCACGCCGGGAATGCGGCGCATGGCATCGCCCAGGCTGGCGGCGCCGCTGGCCTCGATGCGCTGGCGATCGACCACGGTACGCGCGCCAGCGAAGCTCTTGACGCTGTCGTGCAGGCCGGTGCCCAACCAACTGCCCGACACCTGGATGCTGTCGAGCGTGGTGGCGCTGTCCTGCGCGAGCGCGCTGGCGGCCGGAAACACGCACAGGGCGAGGGCGGCAGCCAGGGGCAGGCGGGCCGGTTGCTGGGCAGGGATAGGCATCGGTGCGGGGCGTGGAAGGTCGTAAATGAGAATTATTGCTGATTCCATTCGCCATTGGAATCGGTCCGCCGTTCAGCGCTTTGGCCCGGTGGTAAAGTGGCCGATTGCCTCCTGACCCGCTGAGAACTGCCATGTCCACTGCTGCTTTCTACCCCGTCGGTACCCCTGGCCAGCCGTGGGGCGTTGCGGAAAGGGAGCAGTGGCGTGCGCGCCAGCAGCGTCTGCGCCGTTACGACGAGGAGGTGCTGCCGCGCATCGATGCACTGGCCGGGCACTTCGACAAGGTGGCCTACGGCCAGCTCGACTATGCAGGCGAGACCTACACCCTGTTCGCCCTGCGCAGCCGCGACTGGAACCCGGCGTTGCCGGCCGCGCTGGTGACCGGCGGCGTGCATGGCTACGAGACCAGTGGCGTAATGGGCGCGCTGGAGTTCCTCGAAAAACATGCCGCCCACTACGCCGGCAAGGCCAACCTTCTGGTCGCGCCGTGCGTGAATCCGTGGGGCTTCGAGCGCATCAACCGTTGGAACTTCGATGCGATCGACCCGAACCGCAATTTCCGCGCGGACGGCCCGGCCCGCGAATCGACGGCGCTGATCGAACTGATCGCACCGCTGAAGGGCCAGTTCGTGCTGCACATCGACCTGCACGAAACCACCGACAGCGACGAGAGCGAGTTCCGTCCCGCACTCGCCGCGCGCGATGGCAAGCCGTTCGAACCGGGCCTGATTCCCGATGGCTTCTACCTGGTGGACGACAGCGGGAATCCGCAGCCGGCCTTCCAGCAGGCCGTGGTCGCCGAAGTGGAGAAGGTGACCCATATCGCACCGGCCGACGACAAGGGCGAGATCATCGGTTCGCCAGTGGTCGCGCATGGTGTGATCGAGTACGCGCTGGTGCCGCTGGGCCTGTGCGCCGGCATCACCGGGGCGAAGTACACCACCACCACCGAGGTCTACCCGGACAGCCCCCGCGCGACGCCGCAGCAGTGCAACGACGCGGGCAAGGGGATGCCGGCCAGCGGCCGGCACTAGCTCACCCCAACGCCTGGGCCCACCACAACGCTGCCGGCCCCGGTGGCGTATCGCGGCGCCACACCAGGTCGCTGTGGATGCGCCTCGGCCAGCCCGGCACGCGCAGTTCCAGCAGGCGGCCCCGGTCGTAGCGCTGCACCAGCGCACGCGGCAGTTCGGCCCAGCCGATGCCGTCCTCGGCCATCTCCATCACCATCAGGTAGTCCGACGCGGTCCATGCCGGCCCGCTGATCGGCGGTGCGTGGTCGACCTGCGCACTCAGCCGCACCTGCCGATGCCGGGCCAGTTGCGCCGCCGCACGCACGCCGGCCTGCGCCAGCGGATGGTCGCTGGCCACGTACACCGCCAGTTCGCTGTGGTGGGCCAACGGCTGGGCCACCAGCGCATCGGGGTACTGCGCCTGGCGCGGCAGCAGTCCCAGCCCGGCGCGCCCACCATCCACCAGTTCCAGCACGTCCCGACCCTCGGCATCCAGCCATTCCAGCTCGATCTCGGGAAATGCCTCGGCAAACCGCTGCAGCACACGTTGCGCCGGATCGAGCTGGTAGACATCGGAGAACACCACGGTCAGGCGTGGCTCCACGGGTGCGGCCAGGCGCACGCTCAGTTGCTGCAGGCGCGCGTCGGCGGCAAGGATTTCCTGCGCGTGGCCCAGCACCTGCCGGCCGGCGTCGGTCAGCTGCGGATAGCGGCCGCTGCGGTCGAACAGAACCATGCCGAGGTCCGCTTCCAGATGGGCAATGGCAGTGCTGACCGTGGACTGGGTCTTGCGCAGCCGGCGGGCGGCCGCCGAGAACGAGCCCAGCGCGGCGGCCTCGACGAAGGCCTGCAGGGATTCGGGAGAATAGGGCATTGATCCATCGCTCCTGTCGATGGAATCAATTTTGATACCACCGTAAAAGGCGATGATACTGGCCGCCATCGCCCCTGTCTGCGGGGGCGTTCCGGATCATCCACGCACGGCGTGGATCTACTGATGACGGGGCGCGGCCCCCGTCCCGCAAGGAGCTTCACATGTCCCGTACTGTTCCCGCCCGTGGCGCCTTCGTCGCCTGGGCCTGCCTGACTGTGGCGATCGTCGCCGAAGTGGTCGGCACGTCCTTCATGGCCCATGCCGCCCGCGATGGCGGCTGGACCGGCTATCTGGTGATGGCCGCCGCGCTGGCGCTGTCCTATTACTTCCTGGCGCTGTCGGTGCGCCGCATCGCCGTCGGCGTGGCCTATGCGGTGTGGGAAGGCCTCGGCCTGACCCTGCTGACCGTGGTCGGCATCAGCGTGTTCGGCGAGAGCCTGTCGCTGCAGCAGCTGGCCGGTCTGGTGCTGGCGGTGGTCGGCATCGTCTGTGTCACCGTCGGGGAGGCGCACTGATGAACATGATGGCCTTGTTTTTCGTGATCTGCTCGGCGCTGATCGATGTGGCCGCCAACATGATGGTGGCCAAGTCCGATGGCTTCCGTCGCTGGCGTTGGGGTGTCGGCGCCATCGTGCTGGTCTGGATCGCCTTCGCCCTGCTGGGCCAGGCCGTGCGCTACAGGGACCTGGCGACCGCCTATGCGATGTGGGGCGCGATCGGCGTGATCGGTACGGCCACCTGCGGTCGCCTGCTGTTCGGCAACCGCCTGCGCCCGATTGGTTGGATCGGCATCGGCCTGGTCACGGCGGCCGTGCTGCTGCTCAGTACGGCGTGATCCCGGCTTGATTGCGGCGATCAGTGAGGTGGCCGACACTGGGGCTTTCCCGCAACGGAGTGCCCGCATGTTCAGTCACGTCACCGTCGGAACCAACGACATGGCGGCTTCCCGCCGCTTCTACGATGCCTTGTTCACTGCCATCGGCGGTCGCGCAGGCGCGTTCGATGACGAGGGCAAGCTGGTCTATATCAAGGATGGACGGATGTTCATGGTCATCCCGCCCATCGATGGCGAGGCGGCGTGCCATGCCAACGGCGGCACCATCGGCTTTGCGCTGGCAGACCCGCAGGCGGTGCATGCCTGGCAGGAAGCGGGGGTCGCCCACGGCGGTACCGCGGTGGAAGACCCGGCCGGCGTGCGGCACAAGGCCGGGCGCCAATTGTACCTGGCATACCTGCGTGATCCCGACGGCAACAAGCTGTGCGCCGTGCATGTGATGGGGTGAATCGTCGGTGCCGGACGCGGCGTCTCGTAATCGGACCAAAGTGACAACGCCGCCCGGCACGCCCGCCGGTCTGCAGGCGCGCGCGTAGCACGGAAATCCAGCCGATCGTGCCTGCGCGATGCCACGACTTCATCCTGTGTCCACTGCGATTCAGCCAGAATCGGTCGGCTCACTCTTTGATCGATCCGGAGATGGCTGCCCATGGAAGCACTGGAGCCTCAACATCAGCCGGTGCGAACCCTGCGGCCCGTCTTCGCCTTCGCGGCGATCGTTGTCGTTGCCTTCGCACTGTTCGTCAGCCTGTATCCGATCGGCGCCGGTCGCCTGCTGGTCAAGGCGCAGGACTGGGCCGCGCTCAACGTCGGCTGGTACTACCTGCTGGCGATGACCCTGTACCTGGTGTTCGTGGTCGGCGTGGCGCTGTCCAAGTACGGCGGCATCAAGCTCGGTGCCGACCATGACGAACCGGAGTTCAGCTACCTCTCCTGGGCCGGCATGCTGTTCGCAGCAGGCATCAGCATCACCCTGTTCTTCTTCTGCGTTTCCGAGCCGCTGACCCACTACCTGCAGCCGCCGCAGGGTGATCCGGCCGCGGGCGAGGCCGGTGCGCGCCAGGCCATGCAGCTGCTGTTCCTGCACTGGGGGCTGCATGGCTGGGGTGTGTTCGCGCTGGCGGCGATGGCGATGGCCTATTTCGCCTACCGGCACAACCTGCCTTTGGCATTGCGCTCGGCGCTGTATCCGCTGATCGGCAAGCGCATCAATGGCCCCATCGGCTATACCGTCGACGCCCTGGGCATCGTCGCCACCGTGTTCGGCATCGGCGCGGACATGGGCTTTGGCGTGCTGCATCTCAACGCTGGGCTGTCGCACCTGTTCAACGTGCCGCACTCGAACATGGTGCAGATCCTGCTGGTGGTGGCGATGATGGGCGCGGCGGTCGCGGTGGCCGTGTCCGGCGTGGAGAAGGGCGTGCGCTGGATGGCCAACATCAACATGCTGCTGGCGATTGCGCTGGTGCTGTTCATGCTGTGCGCCGGTCCCACGCAGTACCTGCTCAGCACGCTGATGCAGAACCTGGGCGACTACCTGGGCAGCGTGGTGGGCAAGAGTTTCGACGTATACGCCTATGGCGGCCGGCCGGAATGGCTGGGCGGCTGGACGGTGTTCTACTGGGCCTGGTGGATCGGCTGGGCGCCGTTCGTCGGCCTGTTCATCGCGCGCATCTCGCGCGGCCGCACCATCCGCGAGTTCGTGTTCGGCGTATTGCTGATCCCGCTCGGCTTCACCCTGGCGTGGCTGTCGATCTTCGGCAACAGCGCGCTGGACCAGGTGCTGCACCATGGCCAGCAGCAGTTGGCGCAGCTGGCGGTGGATGACCCACCGACGGTGCTGTATGCGTTGCTGGATGGCTACCCGTGGAGCAAGGCGGTGATCGGGGTGACCGTGCTGGTCAGCTTCATCTTCTTCGTGACGTCGGCCGATTCCGGGGCGGTGGTGCTGTCCACGCTGTCCTCGCATGGCGGTGCGCCGGAGGACGATGGCCCGCGCTGGCTGCGCGTGTTCTGGGGCACGGTGATCGCGGTGCTGACCGCCGGCCTGCTGCTGGCCGGCAGCATCGATGCCCTGAAATCAGCGGTGGTGCTGGCCTCGTTGCCGTTCTCGGCGGTGCTGCTGTTGATGATGTGGGGCCTGACCCGCGCCTTCAGTGACGAGTCGCACCGCAAGCGCGCGCAGCAGTTCAGGCCATCGCCGCTGATCGGCGATGACCGCCACCACCAGGGCTGGCGCCAGCGCCTGACCCAGGCCATGCACTTCCCGGTACGCGACCAGGTGTACCGCTTCATGGATGACACGGTGAAGCCGGCGATGGAGGCGGTGGCCGAGCAGCTGCGCGAGCAGGGCTGGGACGTGCAGACGCGGTTCGAAGCGGGCGACATGGAGCTGTCGGTCAACCACGGCGAGCAGCAGGACTTCCAGTACCGGGTGATCCTCAGTGGCTACCTGACCCCGTCCTTCGCCGCGCAGCAGCTGCGCAACCAGCGCTACTACCGCGCCGAAGTGCATCTGTACGAGGGTAGCCAGGACTACGACCTGGTCGGCTACAGCCGCAAGCAGATCATCAACGACATCATCAGCCAGTACGAACGGCACCTGCAGTTCCTGCACCTGAGCCGTTGATGCAGCCACGCCGGGCATGGCCCTTGCCTTTGGAGGGTGCGGACCGTTGGTCCGCACCCTCCTGTTCAATCAGAACCGGTAGCGCGCGCCCAGCGAAACGAACTGCCCGCGCAGGTTGTACTGGCTGATGTCGAAGCCGTTGGAACCGCCGGCCGGATCGAACGGCGGGTCCTTGTCGGTCAGGTTCAGCACAGACAGCGACAGCGTGGTCTTCGGAATGCCTTCATAGGCCACGTACAGGTCCAGCTGGTGGTACGGCTTGACCCGATCGCGCAGGCCCGGATTGCTGGTGGCCGTGGCTACGCGCTGGTCATAGCCGCTCACGTACTGCAGGCTCAGCGTGCTGCTCCAGTCGCCCACCGCCCAGTTCAACGAAGTGGTGCCGCGGGTGCGTGGCAGCGCGCCATGGCGGTTGTTGCCGGCGCCGTCATAGGGCGCCTGGCCGGCCACCAGCGGCTGCTTGAAGCTGAGCAGGTGGGTCCAGCTGCCAGCCAGGGTGAAGTTGCCCCAGCCGTCGGTGCGGAAGGTACGGTTGGCTTCCAGGTCGATGCCCGAGGTGGTCAGCTCGCCTTGGTTGGCGTACTGGTTGGTGATGATCTGGATGCGGCCCTGCGCATCGCGCTGCACGCGACCGGGGAACAGGCCCGGGTTGTCGACGATGAACTGCGCGCTGTCCGGCTTGACCAGGTTGTCCTGTTCGATGCGGTACCAGTCCAGGCCGATGCTGGAATCGGCATCGGGTGACCACACGGCGCCGACGTTGAGGTTGCGCGAGCGCTCGGCCTTCAGGTCCGGATTGCCGGTGCGCAGGTTGGTCACGCCGCGGCTGCCGCCGGGCTGCAGCGGATCGAACGGGTCGACCACCGAGCCGTAGCTGATGGTCTGCCCCGGTGCGATCTCCGGCAGCGACGGTGCACGGAAACCACGCGAGAACGAGCCACGCAGCAGCAGGCTGTCCAGCGGTTGCCAGCGCAGCGCGAACTTCGGCGAGAATGCCTTGCCGAAGTCATCGTAGTGGTCACCGCGGCCCGCCACCTGCAGCTCCAGCGTGCGATGCAGCGGCACGCTGAACTCGGCATAGGCGGCACTGACCTGGCGCTCGCCGTCGACGATGTTGATCGCCGGGCGCAGTTCGGTACCGGACAGCACCTGCGCGCTGGTGCGCGCGTCCAGCGATTCCTTGCGGAATTCCGCGCCCCAGGCGAAGCCGATCGCACCCGCCGGCAGTTCCCACAACGAGGTCGATGCCTTGACGTTGAGCGAGTGCAGCTTGTACCAGCCCGGGCGCTTGGTCTGCAGGCGCAGATCGTCCAGTGCGCCCGGCGTGCTGGACGGATCGAGGAAGTTGTAGCTGCCGTCGCGCAGGATCTGCTGGAAGGCGTAGCGGTCAACGAAGTTGTCCACGTACTCGCGCTGCGCACTCTGCGAGGTCAGTGCGGCCACTTCCCAGTCCCAGCGTTCACCGGTGCCACGCACGCCGGCCAGGGCGCGGTAGAACACCTGGGTATTGTC